>JBDSBL010000089.1:0-3660 GCA_039921625.1 Chitinophagaceae bacterium | reverse complement strand
TGGGTGGTAACGGCCTATGCTATTGGCAATGTCATTGTGGTACCTATGACGAGTTGGTTATCGCAGCAATTTGGGCGTCGCAATTACTTTGCCTTTTCAATTATACTTTTTACGGTTTGTTCTTTTTTATGTGGCAATGCTACCGGCATTTGGGAGCTGGTATTATTCCGGTTTATTCAAGGTTGCGGAGGTGGTGCCCTGTTGGTTACTTCCCAAACTATTATCACCGAAAGCTATCCTGCAGAAAAGCGAGGCATGGCCCAGGCTATTTATGGCTTAGGAGTTATTGTGGGTCCAACTCTTGGCCCTCCTTTAGGTGGTTATATAGTAGATCATTTTACCTGGCCTTATATATTTTACATTAATATTCCGCTTGGTATCATAGCTACCTTGCTCACCTTGCAATTTGTACGCAGCCCGAAGTATGCAGAAAAAAGTGCTACAAAAGACATCGACTGGTTTGGTATTATATTTTTAGCCATTGCAGTAGGTTCCCTGCAATATGTGTTGGAGCGCGGGCAGGAAGAAGACTGGTTTACCAATACGTGGATCGTTATTTTTAGTGTGACGGCAGTATTTGGATTGTTCTTTTTTATTTGGCGGGAACTTACCTTTCGAAATCCGATTGTGGAACTCCGAGTGCTTAGAAATGGAAACCTGCGGATGGGAACCATACTTTCATTTATACTTGGTTTTGGGCTTTATGGCTCCACCTTTATCATTCCACTTTACACGCAAGGTTTGCTTGGGTGGACAGCACAGCAGTCAGGCGCTTTGATGATTCCTGCCTCACTCATGACGGCTTTTATGATGCCCATTATTGGCCAGTTGTTGCAACGAGGAGTAAAGCAGCAATACCTGGTAGCAGGTGGCATGTTGCTGTTTTTTGTTTATAGTTTTTGGGGGTACAAAATAGTAACGCCCAATACTCCAAAGGAAGCTTTCTTTTGGATGTTGATTGTTCGAGGGGTAGGCATGAGTATGCTTTTTATTCCTATTACCACCTTATCACTTTCCACGCTGCGCGGTCAGCAAATTGGACAAGGAGCTTCTTTTACAGGTATGATGCGGCAACTTGGTGGGTCATTTGGTGTAGCAAGTATCACCACTTTATTATCCCGGAAAACAGAACTGCACCGAAGCAACCTGGCGTCTTCCCTCAATATGAACGACCCGGATGTACAAGGCAGACTTTCGGCCTTGCAACATGCCTTTATGGCCAAAGGCATGCCTTCCAATGCGGCGCTGGAAGCGAGTTACAAAGCGTTAAACTATACGGTCATCAAACAAGCTACTGTATTATCTTACATGGATGCATTCCTTTATTTAGGCATTATGTTTCTTATTTGCATCCCTCTGGTATTGCTGGTGCGCAACAAAAAAGGAAACAAAGTAAATTTGGCTGAAGCCATGCACTAATAAAAATATTTTCACCGGTGACTCAAGGGTTTTACCATTACTAATTAAATGAAAATAATATGGAATCAGTACTGATAGCACTTGATTTTAGTGAGCATTATGCAGCTGTTGAAAAAGTTGGATACGACATTGCAAAATCAATAGGAGCTTCTGTAATACTGATCACAATTGTAAACCGGGACTTAAATTATACCATTGAATACAGGGGAATGGAGTTTGCCAATCAATGGGAAGGAAGACTCTTTGCCGCAACAGAAAAGCTTGAAGAAATAAAAAATAATCACCCCGAAACCGAAACAAGGATCATTACTTTCATAGGCAGTCCCAAATCAGATATTGTAGAAGCTAGCTACCTCCCTGAAGTTTGCTTTGTAGTTATTGGAAAGTACGGCCGCACCGGATTGTCGGGCATGATGATGGGAGGCACCTCTTCTTATTTATTGCAGCATGCTACTAAACCAGTGATTGTAGTGCCATATAAAAAAGAAAGACACTAACAACAAATATTTCATCTTCGTTATTAATGCCTTTTCTAAAAAATTACCTGTTTATTGATACTGTATGTAAATTGGCTTTGGAGTAAACTTTAATAATTCCTGCGGCGTGTACAACTGGTCCGCACCGGTTTTAGTATCATTTTTATAAAACAGTTTGAAGCCGGTAAATTGTACCGGGTCTTTAAAAATGTAAAGAAGGTAGGTAGATCGTTTTAATATCTTATTTCCCCATCCATCCATGTCCATTACTATCTGCACTTCTGGTACTTTTTTAATGCCTGCATATCCTCTTACCATACCTTCCGTAAACCGGTGCACTACCAATATTTTTGGAGGAAGATTATGTTTTTGAACAATGCTTTGCAAGTAATCAACGGCCGCATTTATATCATCTGCATTGAAAGTTCCAATTTTTGATCCTGGCACTTCACCCCCTTTCATAGAAAACTCCGGATCAATCCCTAAATGCACATCAGGCATCAATAAATATTTTTCCAGTGCGATCACTTCCTCTTTTACCGTGCTATGGCCTACCTGTATATCTACAAAAGAAATAGCATTTATACTTCTTGCCCAACTTACCACCGTATCTATTTGGTGATCCGGCATACGCATGCGGTGTTTACCATCTTTGCCCGGTGCACCCTGTGCAGTTACGGCCACGTAGTGGAGCGCCGGCATCACCGGAATGGAAGTATCAGCTGCCTGCCATTTGGCTACTTCTCCTTTTAATTTTTGAAGCATTTCTGCTTTTGGCAATTCACCCAAAATGCCCATTCGTTTAGAATAAAGATTGCCATAAAACGCTACCACTCTATGAAAAGGAAGTATCGCACCCGGTAATGGATAAGGTGCTTTTGCCGGCCATTTACCGGTAGTATCTCCATTGGTTAGATTGGCCATTATTTTATTATAAGCAGCCGTATCAATGGGAGTAGAAGCTGACTTTTTTTGATCGTCTTTTACCTCTTCTTTTCCATTTTGAGTAACGGTTGTTTCTTTTTTCTGATCATTGCAGCTAAAGAAAAAGAAAGACAATAAAGGAATAAAGGCCAGGGTGGTGATGGAGATTCTTTTTTTCATAGTAATAAAAGGCATTTGAAAATTGCTCGACGCAGTTTTTTTTTAATAATTGCGGCAAAAATAGGGGTAAAAGTTACAGCCGCTATTAAAACATTTGTGGGCTTTATTCTAGTTCTTTACATACCCTTCAGCAGATCCTGTTGCAGAGAGCAATTTGTAAGCTGCATGGTCTGCCAACCGATTATCAGGCACTATAAGAAGGCTTGATTTTTTGGGATCTATGTGGGATAAGGTTAAAATCTTTTTATCCAGCATTTCATTTTGTTCATTGTAGTAAATTACTTCTACAGTGGCCGATCTTAAGTAATTGTTACTTCTATTTATAACTGTCAGCTTCAACCCTTGAACTCCCATCATCCAATTTTCGCTTGTTTGATTGGATCTTAATTGTACTTGCTGTGTGAGGTCTATTGCCGCCCGGTCCTCTTCAGGTACTTCCGCCCGGTGTTGGGCTTTTCTCGCATCATTTTTTTGATTGATGGCTGAATCTACTAATACACCGCGGTCATTTTTCTTTTTAAAAAGATCATTTACACTTTCCTTAAAAGATTTCTTTTTCTGGGAGGAATTCTCAATTGGTCCCGGGTTACTTTCCGCGGTTGGTGCCACTATAAGCGGCTCGGGTTCGGGTGTGGGTCCAATGGGTGGTAATGAAGCATCC
>JBDSBL010000088.1:0-46155 GCA_039921625.1 Chitinophagaceae bacterium | reverse complement strand
ATTGGAAAAAACCAACAGATGGAAACAGTTTTTCACAATATACCAGCGATCCCGCAAAACCAGTTCCTTATACAGAAGATGTGCACCTGCAGCGTACGCGTGAGTATATGACGGACGACCAACGCTTTGCTTCCCGCAGGCCGGATGTAGTGGTATTTCAAACTCCTGATTTGGAAAAAGATGTCACGCTTGCCGGTTCCCTATATGCAGATTTGTTTGCTTCCATATCTACTACCGATGCTGACTTTGTAGTGAAATTAATTGATGTATTTCCCGATGATTTTAAATATGAAGGACCATCACCAACTGGTGTCTCTTACCCCGCGGGAGGTTATCAAATGTTGGTTCGCGGAGAAGTAATGCGCGGCAAGTTTCGCAAAAGTTTTGAAAAGCCGGAACCCTTCAAGCCAGGTACTATTGAAAAGGTAAATTTCTATATGCCCGATGTAGCGCATACATTTAAAAAAGGACACCGCATCATGGTGCAAATTCAAAGTTCATGGTTTCCATTGGTAGATAGAAATCCGCAAAAGTTTGTCAATATTTATGAGGCCGATGCAAAAGATTTTCAAAAAGCGGATATAAAAATTTATCACAACAGCAAATATCCTTCAGGCATTATACTGCCGGTACTCCAGCAGTGAGCGGATTACCACTGCATGTATTGTTGGTACCTTTTGTTGGTACAAACGATTGCACAATATAAAATACGTTGTGAATGGCTTCTTATCTTTAAAGCTTCAACCATTACATTATGCCTGACCAAATAGCCGAGATTAATTTGATTGATTCCTTTGAACGAATTCCGGTAAAAATTTTTAGCGATCTTAAGGACGGTTCCTTTTTTGCAGCCAATGAAATAGCAGCACTGATCCGGAAAAAACAAAGCAATAACGAAAAGGTAGTACTTGGGCTGGCTACGGGCTCCACACCCAAAACACTTTATTCAGAACTGGTGCGGATGCACAAGAATGAAGGATTAAGTTTTAAAAATGTTATCACTTTTAACCTGGACGAATACTACCCTATCGACAATGATGCGATACAGAGCTACAATAGTTTTATGCACCGGTTGTTATTTGATCAGATAGATATAAACCCTGCCAACATACACATTCCCAATGGAGAATTGCCAAAAGATGGTATCAAGAAACATTGTGCAGATTATGAGCGAAAGATTGATGAAGCGGGTGGTATTGATCTCCAGATTTTAGGCATTGGGAACAATGGTCATATTGGTTTTAATGAACCTGGCTCAAGTATTAATTCCCGTACCCGGTTAATCAATTTAGAAAATTCAACAAGGCTGGCTAATGCTTATGAATTTGCGAATATATCAGAAGTGCCGCGGCTTGCCATTACTGCTGGTATCAGCACGATACTTAAAGCAAAAAAAATTATTTTATTAGCATGGGGACAAGGCAAATCGGCTGTAGTACAAAAGGCCGTTGAAGGCAATGTAACAGAAAGCGTTCCTGCCTCATTATTACAGCAACACAGTGATACTGTTTTTGTAGTGGATGAACCGGCCGCTGCTGATCTTACACGGTTTAAAAGCCCATGGCTGACCGGCGAAATTGAGTGGACGGATAAAACGACAAGGCGGGCTGTTGTTAACATGGCGCTTAAGTTGAAAAAATCAGTTTTGTCGCTTACAAACAATGATTATAATGAATTTGGACTTGGTGATCTTTTGGTTGAAAAGGGCGATGCTTATGAAATAAATTTAGAAGTTTATTATATGCTTCGCGATACCATTACGGGATGGCCCGGTGGTAAACCTAATGTAGCTATTCCAAAACACCCGGAGCGGTCTACACCTTTTCCAAAACGGGTTATTATCTTTTCTCCACACCCAGATGATGATATTATAAGTATGGGTGGCACTTTTCAGCGCCTGCACGATCAGGGACATGATGTGCATGTGGCTTACCAAACCTCAGGCAACATTGCCGTTACTGATGAATTTGTAACCCGCTTTATTGATTTTGCCGTAGGCTTTGAAGAAATTGCGGGCAATAATAATGAGGCAAGTGCGGCCATTTATAAAGAGGTTCGCAATTATTTATCCCGCAAAAAAACCAATGAAGTAGATACGCAGCAGATAAGAGCTATTAAGGGTTTGATACGACGCGGAGAAGCGAAAGCAACCTGCCGATATGTAGGTATTAAAGAAGAAAATATTCATTTTCAAAACTTGCCTTTTTATGAAACCGGCACTATTGAAAAAAACCCAATGGGAGAAGAGGACATTCAGCGAACCGTAGATTTGCTACGGCAAATAAAACCACAACAGGTATTTTGCGCCGGCGACCTTGCGGACCCGCACGGCACTCACCGGGTATGCCTTGATGTAGTATTTGAAGCCCTAAAAAGAATAAAGGAAGATGGCGATTCCTGGCTAAGCGATTGCTGGCTTTGGTTGTACAAAGGAGCCTGGCAAGAATGGAATATAGAGGAAATTGAAATGGCCATTCCCATGAGCCCGGATCAGGTAATGAAAAAGCGCCATGGAATATTTATACACCAATCTCAAAAAGATATGGTACCGTTTCAAGGTAGTGATGCACGAGAGTTTTGGCAGCGGGCGGAAGAGCGAAACGCTTTTACGGCGAGCTTGTATGCACAACTTGGGTTAACGCATTATGCTGCCATGGAGGCATTTGTTCGTCACCATTATTAAATGCTGAATCCACAACTTTTTTAAAGATGATATATTAGAAAAGTAAGTTTGGTTTAATTATTTGCCTTTTAACGTACAGACCGCAGGAAAAAGCTGTAATTAAAAAATAAATTGGAAAGGTTTAAAATTTGACTTTTTCGTTTTGTAAATATCCTTATTTTTGCTGCCCGCTATGGCTGCGTAGCTCAATTGAATAGAGCATCTGACTACGGATCAGAAGGTTTCAGGTTTGAATCCTGACGCGGTCACACTTTATAAGGGTTTCAGCGATTGAAACCCTTTTATTTTTAAACAAATGAGTATCTATTTTTCAAAAGTGATGAAGGCAGGCGAAAGGCAGCGTGAATTTAATTTTCGCCAGCTAACCGCAGGAAATGAGTTGAAATACAATGTAGATGTTCCTGACGATCGCGGCAACAGAATTACCTTTCAAATGGTAAAAGGTGCAGCAGGTGAATGGGTGACAGAAGTTCCTAATCTTCCTCCCTGGATTGAAAGTTCGCAAAGCATACTTAGTGACGCCATCAAAGAACATATGGCAGAAATAGGCACCAAGTAAAAGGATGCATTTCCTTTTTCCCAATGTGCAACTATTCTTAGCGGCAACTTCCAATTATTTCTATCTAATAAATAGAGACGATTCTTCTTTTAATTAACAATTTTCTGCCGCCAATACGTGATAAAATATGCACCTTTGTGCCTGTTCTTTAAATAGGTAAGAGGAGCCCATAATATGTAAAAAACCTGCCGAATTGATGCAGGTTTTTAAATAAAAATGAGATCTTGTTTAGTTTGTTAATTGCAAATTTTATATACCCCTTACCATTTATAAAAGCAATTTATTTAATACAATTTTCCATGCTCGTTATTATTCTTTTCTTTATTGCCCATTGGTATTTGTCTCTTTTTTCCCAAACTTTTTTTCAACACCGATACGCTGCTCATAAAGCATTTTCTATGAGCAAAGGATGGGAACGTTTCTTTTTTGTTTTTGCCTACATCACACAGGGTTCTTCTTATTTAAGTCCGTGGGCATATGGCATTATGCACCGCATACATCATGCGTATACTGATACGGAAAACGACCCTCATTCTCCTTCTTATGATAAGAATATGTTTGCTATGATGTGGCGGACGAAAGAAGCATATACAAATATTTTATACCAAAGAGTGCCGGTAGAAGAAAAGTTTACTAAAAACGTTCCTGAATGGAGAAGTTTTGATCTTTGGGCTAATAACTGGCCTGCCCGCTTGTTGTGGGTTGGTATCTACATTATGATTTATGTAGCTTTTGCTCCTTCTTATTGGTGGTTTTTACTTATCCCTTTTCATTGTGTGATGGGGCCGCTTCATGGTGTAATCATTAACTGGTTTGCCCATAAGTATGGCAACGTGAATTTTGAAACAGATAATACGTCTAAAAATCTTTTCAAGGTTGATGTTTTGATGATGGGAGAAGGTTATCACAACAATCACCACGTACACCCTTCCCGAACCAACTTTGCGGCTAAAAAAGGAGAATTTGACTTTACTTATCCAATCATTAAATTATTGGCGAAGGCAAAAATTATCAAAATAGCAGGTGTCGCTTCTGAAACAATTAGCGAGGCAAAACCACTTGCTATGAAAGAAGCTTCCTAATGTTTTAATGAATTATTTATCAACTAACAATCGTTGGTTTCTAATTAAATAATCAGAGGCGCTAAAGCAATTCCCGATGTAGATAAAATGTTTTGCTACAATTTATTTATATCAATAATGATTGTTTTAGCGCCTCTTTTTTGTGCTTCCTCCACCATATGTTGCGTACCTCCTACGCCGTCACCCATCTTTCCATCCCACAAAGCAAATAAGCAAAGCTGCATTCCGCCGCAGGCTAGCCCATTGTTTAGCATCCACAAATTATTGCGTTCCCAAATGCTGTAGTTTTCTTTTTTCTGCAGCCATTTAGGCATCTCTTCGGTTTGGGATAACACCTTTTTAGGAAGTTTTGTAAATAGACTATTGAACCTGTTTACCCATGCAACACCAGCACGTTGCACTGAGTTTACCACAAACAATTCACGTGGCAAAGCCAATAGCAATTCGCTAGGAATGCCTAGTTCACCACACACTTCATGGAAAATAATATCACCACCACAAGCTCCTCCAGCTATTCCTAATATAGACCCGCTAATGGATGCTTTTTCCTTTTCCACTGCTTCCATTATAGCAGCACGAACAGCTGCTTCTTTTGCCGGGGGAAATCTTGGAATGGCCCGGTCGCTTTTGTCAATCATATGGCCGGTAAATAAAAAGTAATATTGTTTTTTAACTACTTCATTTTCTTTTACAGCCGCAAAGGCAGAAAGGGCAGCACTAATATTGGCAGGCAGCACATTTAGTTGTTCATAAATTAGTAATTGCCTTTTGGCGGCATCAAAATTTAGATCATTTGCTTCCCCTATTACTTTCTGATAAATGCTGGTAATGCGCTGCGGTCTTGATTGTGTAAGGCAGGCAAAATCTGCTTCAGTCATACTCAGCCAGGGATCCTTTTTCTGTTCACTTTCCATCCGCATTTTTTCTGAATCAATGGATATTTGTACTACGGTAATCAGTTTTGTTTGTTGGTCAATATATTTTTTCAATGCGTTGGCGGCTTCCTCATCCGAATCATATTCACCGCTCCACTCCTGTGGTACACTTTGGGCTAAAGAAATAATGGTAGTGAGCAAACCAAGTGCGTTGATGCCCGAATAAAAGTGATTTAAATCTTCTGTATAACCATGCAAATAATCTTTATACGCTTCTTCTAAAAAAGGGGAATGCAATGCATTTTTTGCTCGATCTTCTTTGGAAGAGTTTCGCCAGGAATTGATCCATTTTGTTTTTGCATTTCTTGCTTTTAATGAATAAATCTCAGCCCGTTTGTTTTTATCCAGTTTCAAATAATTATCAAGAATTCTTTTTACCGCCAGGTCAGATAGTGCCAGTAATTCCAGTCCATTGGCTTCGTTAGTAGTCATTTCCCTTTCGGCCAGCCGTTGATAACAGGTAGCCAATCGGTCATTAGCATCCAAATCTAATGGATAACGCGTTCTTACTTTTTCCCAAATAATTAGCGCATCTTCAAAGTTTTTCAAACAATAAAGTACATCTCCAATGCTACGCAATGCCTGCATTTCCCAGGGGAAACCCTGTGCTTCAAAGGCAAGCAAGGCAAGTTTTCCTAATTGCTTGCCCGCTTTAGCCACTTCTACTTCTTCACCAAAGTCTGATGGTACTACCAAAAAAAGATCAGGGTCCTGAGCTGCTAATTTGGGGAGCATAAAAAAGACGGGGCTGTCCTGCCTGTCTGAAAGAAGAGTTGCTTTCAAACCTTCTATTAAAGAAGGTATTGAAGCGGCAGGGTTTGCCGCATCGTAAGAAAGATAACGGTCCGTTTTTAAATCAAATGGTATTTCGTCTTTATTGCTGCGAATAAGGAAGGTTTTCTTATCGCGAAGCGCATGACGTATACCCAACTCATAAAATACGTTAGCGTTGTGAATAGAAAGATCTGCAATTACCAAATCTGCCAGCAACAACTGACTAAACATATCTTCTCTGATATTGCCTGCTTCTACAATTTTTGCAGTAGTAGCTCCAGCCACATTTACCGCCTTGAGGGCCGGTTGGATTAATTCCCTTTCTACCTTTTCAAAATCAATATCCTGCTTGATACCAAATGGTCGAACAATAAATGCCTGCATAAAATTTTATTAAGAAACGAACGAACCAAAATGGGTTACTGACACTTGTTTCTCTCCTACTGCCTTTCCTACTTCCTGCAGTTGATCTATGTATTTTACAGAATCCATTTCCCGAACATGATCCGATTCTATATGATTTAAATTTAATTCATTTAACGCCTCCTGGCTTAAATCTGCATTGTAGCGCACATATAAAAAATGGCGTTTTGTATCTTGAGAAAGGTCCAGCACATTTCCATTGCTATCCATTGGTACCAGGTCTTTTAATTCCCGATCAATAGGAGCTCCAAAAGTACAACGGCCAACTGTGCGGCAATTAATATCCTGATCAACCTGCATGGCATACATTAAGTTGGTTGGCAATCCTTTTACTGATTCCAACAAATTGTGGTACTCGCCTGAGGTAGGTGCAGAGCCCGTACCTACTGATACGATCAGCAATTTATCTTCTCCTATCTCCCACTCCAAATTATACGCAGGTTGCGTGGCCATCCGATACATTAAGAAAGCCGGGTTGTTATACGGCGTTACTCCTCCATCTACAAATACAAATGTTTTTGCCGGATCGTTCTCGTCCCACTGCATTGTTTCCGGAGGAAAATATACCGGCGCAGCCGTACTGGCCCGTACCAATTGAAACAACTTTATTTTGGCGTTGCAATCAGGCCTCGAACGGTCGTTGTATTTTGCTAAAGGATTGTTGGTAATAGGCCATGGAGAATCCGTAGTACGGTTCATAGTAACTATCAATAGCAAAGATTTAAATTTACCATTGTCGATTTCCATAGTTGTATCTGCTCCAAAAGTTTCCTTCAACATTTCAATCAACGGTCCTGATCCGTACAAGGATTTCCACTGCTTCAATAAAAAATTCTTATCGAACATATCTTTGCCTTTGTGCAAATAAAAATCCAACAACTCCTGTACAGACATGCCAATAGAAAGGCCGGCAGCAATAATGGCCCCGGTACTGGTGCCTCCTATATAATCAAAGAAATCGCTTAGTCGAAAAGCATCTCCCTTGCCGGATTTTTCCTTTAACTGCTTTTCCATTTCAGCCAATATTTGGAGTGTGATCACTCCCCGAATGCCTCCCCCATCCAATGCTAAAATCTTCCGCCTTTTTTTACTTTCATAACGGTCTGCTAATGATCCCCAATGTGACATATTTTAAATTTTTAAATAATTGAATAAACCCAACTTTATAATTATACTTCTTTTACGCAACGGGTTTTATTGGATGTTCTCCTGCATGCCTTGCAATAAGAAGATCCATTACTTCCTGCATTACCTCCAGCTTGCGTACATTTTTTCCAGGGCAGGCGTGAGTAGTCAACGGATCTTCGCGGTGCAGCCGTAATGTATGCGGATCTATGCCCAATACACCACTAAGAGTTGCTATAGCCGCGACTGCATTTTTTCGCACTTTTAACCCGCGACCACTGTCAAATGCTTCCGTTTCATAATTGCCCAGCATTTCAAAACCCAATGCCAGCTTGTTCCATGAAGGAGAATGTGTGCCGGATAATGTCAAAGGTGTAAATACCCAGATCTGTTTATCATCAATAAATAAATGCGGGCCTCCTTTCCATTTTTGCACATCCCTGTAAAAAGATTCAAGGCCTTTTATGTGTTGCAGCGTCAATCCATTAGGCCTTTGAGCAAGGGATGGAATGGCCGTGTTGTGCAACACAATAAATGAGGGCCTCCATGCTGTCCATTGTAGTTCGTGACAATACGTATCAAAGCCTGTGGGAGAAAAACTTTTGCCGACAATACCTTTCCAATCTGACATATTTTTTGTTTTAAAAATTTAAAAACAAATAACTGTACGGAGGAATGAATAAGCTTTGATGGGGATGGATGTAATGTTGGTAAGGAGAAAAACTATCGAATAAATAGAGATGAAATTTAAATTACCTATGGTGCAGATTAAAAGATTTAATATGAAAATACAATGTGTTCTTTACATGTGCAATTATGATAAATGGTTTGACGAAAAACATAAAAAAAATAATAAGCTAAATACTTACTGGTGCTCCAATAAATTAGCGGTCTGATTATTTTTAAAACAGTGCCGGTACTTTTAGTATTAGCTTAGTAAAAAACCGGACAAAATCTACTGCTATGAAGTGCAAGCTGCTTTACGTTATCATTCTTTCTTTTTTGCTTTCCTTTTTCATTGCCGAAGTGCATGGGCAAAATATAGGCTCATTCAATTCGGTACAACCAACAGCACCAACACAAAATTTAGTATTGCCATCCACCCATACATTTCAACGCATCATACGCACCGGTGACGCCCTATCAGGAGGTGGCAATCTTGGTCGTAATCTGGACTTTACCGGTTACGTTCCAATTGCCGGAAGCAGTTCCAATGGTTATCTATCTATTAGCAGTGAAGATTATCCCGCAGAGTGTGCTATACTATCTATATCGTTGAATATTGCAACTAAAACCTGGAATATTGGAAGTGGCAATAAGGTATCTTTTCCAGTACCCGATATTGGACAAGTAGGTGCGTTTTGTGCCGGAACCGTCACTGCCAGAAATACAATAATAATAGGTGAAGAATTTACACCCAACCTAGATGATAATGGAGATGGATATCAGGACCTTGGTTGGATGATTGAAATAGATCCTGCTACGCATTCCGTGATCAATCAGGATGGTGTAGGAGGGGTAGATAAACTGTGGGCACTTGGTAGAGAAATGCATGAAGACATTGCCATCAACCAAAATGAAACGGCAGCCTACTGGAGTGCCGATAACAGCACCACCGGCTATGTTTATAAATTTGTGCCAGATGTTCCCGGGCAATTTTCGTCAGGAAATTTGTATGTGCTACAAACTACGGGGAGCCTGGGTTCGGGTACATGGAAAAAAGTTGCCAATACCACAAAAGGAGAGAGAAACACGACAGCTTCATTAGCTACCATCGCAGGTGGATATAATTTTAACCGCGTGGAAGGGATTGAAATAGGACCGGATGGAAAAGTATATTTTGCGGCAACTACTTCCGGCAGAATATACCGGTTCACAGATGACGGCAATTCGGTTTCTTCATTAGAAGTATTTGTAGAATCAACGGATTATGATGTAGATGGCAGTGGCCCGTATGCACCCATACCCTGGGGCACGGGTGCTGATAACCTGGCCTTTGATGGGGAAGGAAATTTGTGGGTGCTTCAAGATGGAGGCTTGCATTACATTTGGGTAGTAAGTCCCACACACACTGCAGCCAATCCAGGCGTCCGGTTATTTGCAACCTTACCGGAAGGTTCTGAACCAACTGGAATTACATTTTCACCGGATTATAAATTCTTATTCCTTTCGGTGCAACATCCCAATACTACCAACACGGCAAGCCAAATAGATGCGACTGGTGCCAGCATAATTTTCAATACGCACACGACAGTTGTTATTGCACGTAAAGAATATTTAGGAATGGCTAATGCAGTTTTGCCTCTTACATTTTCTCCCCTTTCATTAAAAAAGAATGCTGGAGGAATGGACATTGCATGGACTGCGAGTGACGCACCGGAAGGGGGCCATTTTATATTGGAACGTTCGGTGAATGGTGCAATTTTTACCGTCATTGGAAAAGAAGAAACAAAGCGGAATAAAGCAACATATCATTTTACTGACAATAATTTACCGCAGGATCAAAAGTTATATTACCGGGTCAACTATTGCACCAACTCTGGAAGTTGCACGTATTCTGAAATAGCAAACATTACCTTAAAAGAACGTACTACCTTATTACAGGTTTATTCTCTTGCTCAATCAAAAAAGGTAATCGTAACGTACCTCACGGATGCTGCAGAGGAAGTAAAAATTCAATTGATAAATGGTGGTGGAGTGACTGTGTTTTCTACAGAATTAAAGGCTTATAGTGGGTCTAATACATTTGAAATAAATACAGAGAAATTGGCGCACGGGAAATATGTGGTCGTGATTACTTCTGGTAAAAAAGGAATAAGTCAATCGTTTATTAAATAGAAAAAAATTACAAAGGCTTTTGTTTTTTTTTAAATAAATCGAATGCCAATGCGTAAGTAAGTTTTTAAAATTTCTAAGTAGGTTTTTGCCGTTTCGTTACTGTAAAAAATTTCAGTTTTTACGTTTCCTTTTAGATCAAAAATGTTGTTGCCTTGACCTCCATCAATTTCAAATTTTATTTTAGACGAAACAGATTTATCAATTACAAATTGATCATCACCATCTAAAGACATTAGCTTAATAAGCTTAGTTTCTTTTGGCAAAAAAGTACGGTGATACATTACCAGGTTCTTATATTTTGAGGATAAATTATACACCATTACAGTAAGGCTGTCTTTGCCTCCGGTGATATGATAAAGTTCAGGATCTTCACTGCCAATAATGGATACGGACCTCGCTTGATCATCGTAATAATTCAAGGCACCTTTCAGCAACTGATCCCGGCGGGCTCTAAGAATGGATTCAGTTTCAAGACCATCTAGTGCATAAATTGGAGCAGGCATTTTCAAGATTGCCTCGTGTATTACATCATCTGTTAACTGGTTTTGAAAATTTGTTGTGATTCGCGTCCAATCTTTCCTGTCAAGATCATTTAATAAATATGCATCAAAACTCCATGCTTTTGTATTTAAGGCTTTAAAAGAAGTAACCTTTGGTTTGAATTCTGATAAAAAATGCAATAAAAAAAACTTCGCTGTTTTTACCAGCAAGCCTTTCGATTCAAAGTAGGCCTGATCCCGATCGCGGGGTATAGGATAAAAATAAGTGCCGCTATCAGTTTCTTTCTTACCCCACCTCCACTGGTCGGCATGACGGTCCCAATCTGCAATCAACATATCAAGCAACCGGGCTTTTAGGAGGTTTTCCTGCCATACCATATGATCTTTTCCTTCCAATAATTCCTTTACCAGTTTTTCAGTATTGTCCGTTTCAGAATTGTCAGGTGTGGGCTCCCGTTGCTCCAACATACATACGGTGTTTGCAAATTGTTTTCTGTAGTCACCAAAAGCGGGATCATCAGGAATGTAATAATAAACCGGATCAGCTGAAACGACCCCTACTGCCTCTGCAAGACGGTGAATAGTAAGTGGTGCATATGGTTGGGAACCAGACACCATATCCTGAGCCACCTTTTGACCGATAGTACCCTGCACCTTTTCCGGTACTGCTTTTTCCACATCCTTTTCCAAAGAGCGCAATACCCATTCCTCGCCATTTTTATCTTCAAGTCGTAGCGATTTGGTTTGCATGCCACCCCCCAAATCCTTTATGGTAAATCCCTTTTCTTTTAAATGAAACACAGGAAAACGGACCGGAGTTTCCCAGGTCTTCCGGTAATTGGAGCCTAAAAATATTTTGCGTAAAAAGGATGGATCGCTGTATTGTTTGCTAATAGATGCAACAACAGAATCCTTTGCTACAACCGTATTTTTTGATACAGACTGAGCTTGGGCACAGGAAAGAAAACCAAAGAAAAACAGAAAGAATATTCCACGCTTGATCATAGATTCTATAGCTTAAAACGTCTTTACATAACAGCCTTTGCAGAAGTAAATATCGCTTTTTACCTATTTATAAAGAATCATACCATTTACTTTAATAATCTTTATTGCCACCACCAATAATTTACATTTCAACCTTGGATCGGATTAAAGTTGATCCTAATCTTATTTTAAACAGCAAACTTTTTTTTTCAAAACAGTTTTTTTGGATAATGTTTAGAATTTCGTTAAAAAGAAAAATCGATTGGTTATAATGGTTTCGACATAATGTATAATCTTCGTTGTGGAAAAACATTCCTAACAAGGCCAATCAAATAAACAAATGAAACTTTCCCTATGGTCTGTTGGCAAACCCAATGAAGCTTATGTAGCCATGGGCATTGAGGATTTCACCAAACGAATTTCAAAATATTATCCTGTGGAATGGACGATCATTCCTCCAATAAAAAATGCCGCTAGCTTAGGCGAAAAAGAGCAAAAGAAAAAAGAAGGTGAAAGTATACTTCAACTTTTAAAACCGGAAGATTACCTTATTGCATTAGATGAAAAGGGACACCTTTTTTCCTCAAAAGGCCTGGGTCAATTTATACAAGGAAGAGCCAATGAAAGTGCCCGCAATTTGGTTTTTTTAATTGGGGGAGCTTATGGCCTTGACCACTTGGTGTTGCAAAAGGCAAAGCAAATGTGGTCGCTCTCTCCATTAACTTTTCCACATCAGTTGGTACGGCTTATTTTAGCAGAACAATTGTACCGGGCCTGCAGTATTTTGCGAAACGAAAAATACCATCATCAATAGCAGTAGTACAAACTATTTATAACGTAACAATCATACATGCAATTATCCATCACGGTTATCATTATTCTTATCACGGCTCTTGTGTCCTTCAGTGGATTTTCTTCTCCCAAAGTTATCAATGACCTTATTTTTTATACTCCTGCCATAACGCAAAGAAATCAGTGGTATCGCTTTTTTACTTGTGGATTAATTCATGCAGATTGGGGTCATCTTATTTTTAACATGATCTCGTTATATTTCTTAGGTCGTTTTGTGGAAAGTAGTTTTGAAGATCTGTTTGGAGCAAATGGCAAATGGCTTTATTTACTCCTTTATATTTCCGGCCTTTTCTTTTCTTTATTACCAACTTATTTAAAAAATAAAAATAATCCATCTTATAGAAGTCTTGGTGCTTCAGGAGCAGTAAGTGCGGTCATCTTTGCCGGCTTGTTGTTGGTGCCTACCATAGAGCTGTATGTATATTTTATTAAAATGCCAGGTTTTGTTTTTGCACCACTTTATATGATTTTTTCAATAATGATGGGTCGCAGTGGCAAAGGCAACATTAACCATTCAGCACATATCTGGGGAGCAGTTTACGGATTGGTTTTTACCTTGGTGGCCTGCCAGGTTATTAATTTCCCTGTATTGCAAAATGGCCTTGCCAGCATCCAATATTATATGCACTCTAGGGGTTGGTTATAGTTATTTCCAACACTTCTTTTGTTTGGTCTGTTATCTTAAAACGGTCATCTATTCTGTAGCCCATCACCCATACAATTCGCTTGCCCGATTCCATTACCCAAACCTTTTCCTTATCAATTTTAGATAGTTTTTGATCTATAAAGAACCGAGATAATTTTTTCTTTTTTGGCATGCCCAATGGATAAAAATAGTCGCCTGTTTGCCAGCGCCGAACTAGTAGGGGAAAAACAATTTTGGATCCATCTACCTGAGCCACTTGCGGCGCTTTTTGCAACCTCCCTTTATCTTTTTTACTTTTTTTTATTTCTATAAAACCTCCCTCAAATCTGATTTCTTTTTCTTCTTTTTCTATCGCAATAGTATTAGCCGATTCCCTTTTTGGAGCTATCACCAGCCAGGCACGATGCTTAATAATTTGGAAAAATTCATTTTCAATATACTTACCGCTTTCGCCACTACAAAGTTTTTCTACCGCTTCTACTTGCTTTTCTCTAAAACCAAATTCCTTTATTATTTCAAAGATCAATGCGGTGTGGCGGTACGCTAATAATTGTTTGGCGGGATACCTGCTTTCCGGCGGAATTCCTTTATTTAATTTTTCTTTTAATTCGCTTACTAATTGATGGTATAGGTTGGCCGTTTTTTTAAACCGGTCAATGTTGTTGCCTATATTTTCTTCCACTTGCGGATACACATTTTGAATAGCTGGTATCACCTCATTTCTAAAAAAATTACGGGTGTATTTGTTTGAAGCATTTGATGAATCTTCCACCCAATCTATCTGATGGGTATATGCAAATTCTTCAATCTCTTTTCGGGTACATTTTAATAGTGGCCGCAGGCAATCACTTTTGATCACTTCTTCCGGCATGCCCGAAAGACCATCTAATCCGGTGCCTCTAAAAAAGTTCATTACCACCGTTTCTATATTATCGTTGGCATGGTGCGCCAGCAAAGTACAACTGGCTTTTCGCTCTGCTTTTATTTCTGCAAACCATTGGTACCGCAGGTCACGGGCTGCCTCCTGAATGGAAAGGCTATTTTCCATTGCAAATGATTGCGTATTAAAATGTTTTATAATTACAGGCACTTTATATTTTGCTCCAAGACTTTCTACAAAGGCTTCATCCCTCATACTTTCGTCGCCACGCAAATGAAAATTGCAATGAATAATAGTAAAATCAAATACCGCCTGGTGGCAAAGTTCGCACAATACGGCAGAATCAATACCACCACTTACCGCCACTAAAAAATCCGGTTTGGGGTGAAGCAATTTTCTCTTTTCAAAAAATAGAATAAAGGATGAAAGCAATTTTATTTTTTAAGTTAATATACTAGGTTTTCGTAGGCAGCCTGCAACTCATTATAGGCATGACTTTCGCCTGTGGCTTTGGCTATTTGCATTCCTTTTTCATAAAAGTAGGCGGCTAATTTTTCCTCACCCTGCCGCTCCAGCAACAGACCCAAATGATAATAGCTACCCACATAATTTTCATCCTTTTGCAATAGCTTTTCAAACAAGGCTCTGGCCCTGGTATCATCCCCTTTTTTCACATATTCCAAGGCAAGCGCATGCATTAAAAAAGCATCGTCGGGTGATGAAACTAAAAATTCTTTTAATTTTTCTATTCTGTCCATGGATTCATTTCCGTTGTTATGTTTGCGCCCGGTTTGCACCTATATTTGTACTCAAATTGGTTGCATAAGCAACTAAGTTAAAATAGACTATATGAAAATATTGGTGTGTATCAGTAAAACACCCGACACAACGGCAAAAATAGCCTTCACGGATAACAACACGAAATTTGCCGAAGCTGGGGTACAATGGATTATTAACCCGTACGATGAATGGTATGCCCTAGTTCGGGCCATTGAATTAAAAGAAGCAGATGCTGCTACTATTATTCATTTAATAACTGTTGGAGGTCCGGATGCAGACCCGGTCATTCGCAAAGCATTAGCGCTTGGAGGAGATGAAGCTATTCGTGTAAATGCAGCACCGGGAGATACCTATTTTGCAGCCGCCCAAATAGCAGCCGTTGCAAAAACCGGTGCGTACGACATTATTTTCACAGGAAAAGAAACTATTGATTATAACAATGGAGCACTTGGTGGCATGCTGGCAGAGATGCTGGACCTACCGTATGTGGCTCTTGCCAGTGGTTTTCAAATATCTGGAAATACGGCAACCATAAAAAGTGAAGTGCAAGATGGTGAAGAAACTGTGGAAGTTGCAGTACCGGTAGTGGTTAGTTGCCAAAAAGGTATGGCAGAAGCACGCATTCCAAATATGCGGGGTATAATGGCAGCACGAACCAAACCATTAAAAGTAGTAGAGCCTGTAGCAGTTGATTCTTTAACCACCGTAGCAGAATTTGGATTACCTCCTGCTAAAGCCGGGGTAAAATTAATAGCTCCGGATAATGTAGAAGAACTCGTTCGGTTGCTGCACGAAGAAGCAAGAGTGATCTAATAATAAATAGGCATCATTGCCATTTTCAAGTTTTAACTGATAACTATTTAATTGATATGAGTGTTTTAATATTTATAGAACATACAGAAGGGGAAATCAAAAAAGCCTCATTGGAAACAATGTCTTACGGTGCCAAGCTTGCAGAGCAAATGGGCGTGGTGGCGGAAGGTTTGATCTTGGGTACTTATACTAACGACCTCCCTTCTTTAGGCAAATATGGTGTGAAGAAAATCTACCAGATAGACAATGAGATCCTGCACCATTTTGATTCGCAAGTTTATACAAAAGTAATTGCAGAAGTTGCTGAAAAAATTGGGGCAACAACTGTTATTTTTTCCAACAATGCCGCTGGCAAATCTCTTGCACCAAGGTTAGCCGTACGGTTAAAAGCCGGTCTTGTATCTGGCGCAGTAGCTTTGCCAGACACTGAAAATGGTTTCATCGTTAAGAAGAATGTATTCTCCGGTAAAGCCTTTGCCCGCCTTTTAGTCAAGAGTGATATGCAGGTAATATCTCTGAATGTAAATGCATTTTCAGTGATTGAATCGGGCGGTACGGCGGAAGTAGTTCCTTTTGCAGCTACGGTTGATCAGCCAAAAGTGAAGTATATTGACAGTACTAAAACAAGCGGAAGCATTTCTCTTGCTGAGGCAGAAACTGTAGTTAGTGCCGGACGGGGATTAAAAGGTCCGGAAAACTGGAAGATGGTAGAAGACCTTGCGGCAACTTTAGGCGCTGCCTTAGCATGTAGCCGGCCGGTAGCAGATGCTCATTGGCGCCCTCACAATGAACATGTGGGCCAAACGGGAGTAGCCATTGCTCCAAACCTTTATATAGCAGTAGGTATCAGCGGGGCTATTCAACACCTTGCAGGTGTGAACCGCAGCAAAACAATTGTCGTTATAAATAAAGACCCCGAAGCACCATTTTTCAAAGCTGCAGATTACGGAATTGTAGGTGATGCTTTTGAGATAGTGCCTAAGATGGTGGCTGCTGTGAAGAAAATGAAAGGCATCTCATAAACCATTGAAATCAATCTTTATACTAAAGCCAAATGACGTATTTTCATTTGGCTTTTATTTTATACTTAAGGCTGAATTTATAAATTATTTTTTTAAAAATAAATTTGCCAATTAGGTTAATAAAAGAAATATAGAAAGAGGTATTTTTTTTGGAATAAGGAATGAGATGAAGGCTAAAACCATATTTCATTCTTTTTACATTACTCGTTAATTTTGATTTTTTTGAAAGGTAGAAGTAGGTTATGAAGAAAATAGAATTGGAAATAGTAGCGCTCTCACATAGTATAACGCAAACCCATTCCTATGCTGTAGTACTTGGAGAAATGAATGGATTAAGAAGACTGCCCATAGTGATAGGAGGATTTGAAGCTCAAGCTATTGCGGTTGCATTGGAAAAAATGCAGCCAAGCCGGCCCCTAACCCACGACCTGATGAAAAATTTCATGTCAGCTTTTAATATCGATCTGCACGAAATAATAATCTCCGATTTACAGGAAGGCATTTTTTATTCAAAATTGGTTTGCTCATCAGATACAGACACCATTGAAATTGATTCCCGCACTTCAGATGCATTGGCCCTTGCAGTACGGTTTGGATGCCCGGTTTATACTTACGAACATATTTTGGAAAGTGCCGGCATACTAATGGAAGACACGGGAACACCAGGAAAAAAACGAAAAGTAACCACACCAACTATTGAAGAAGAACCGGGAGTAAATCATGACCTGAAGGCCCTTTCTCTTGAAGAATTAGATACATTACTCAATGAAGTTCTGGATCAGGAAGATTACATCCGGGCCATTGCTATACGCGATGAGATCAATAGCCGGAAAAAAAATCAATAAGATTAGCACACAGCTAAATACATTCATATCGGAAACACCGACTTCAATCATAAATCATAAAATCGGTGATCTTTTTCTCCAATTGCAAAATTAATTTAGGGCTGCACATCACCGGTAAAAGAACCGATGGTTATCACAATCTTGAAACCGTTTTTTATCCTGTTCAGTGGTATGATGCGGTGGAAATAATAAGAAATGACGAAAGTAAGGAAGCTTGCGAAGTGCAGATATCTGGGATTTCCATCAACGCTAGCAAGGCCGAAAACACTTGCTACAAAGCGTATCAGCTTTTAAAAAAAGATTTTCCACTTTTACCTCACGTACTTATTCACCTGCACAAAACTGTGCCCATCGGTGCCGGACTAGGCGGTGGAAGTGCCAATGGTGCTTTTACTTTACTGTTGCTCAACCAAAAATTTAATCTGGGTCTGGAAGAACAACAGCTTTTAAACTATGCACTACTTCTTGGTAGCGACTGCCCATTTTTTATTAAAAATAAACCTTGCCTTGCGGGTGGAAGAGGAGAAGATTTGAAAGAAATATCACTTGACCTTTCTTCTTATAAAATAGTCATTGTAAATCCCGGAATCTATATTCCTACAGCCTGGGCATTTAGTCAGATTAAATTGGGTGCGCACAAAGAATCAATTGACAGTGTTATTTCGCAGCCTATACAGTATTGGAAAGAGGGATTGGTAAATGACTTTGAAAAGGAAGTTTTTGTAGCCTACCCACCTATTCATAAACTTAAAGAAACCTTATATGGCGCTGGTGCGCTGTATGCCTCTATGACTGGGAGTGGCGCTACCGTTTTTGGTATTTTTGAAAAAGAGATTTTATTCAATGTGCCGCTTCCAACTTCTTATCTTGTGAAAGAGTGTTAACTTGTGGTAGCAATGAAATTATCCTCTATTTTTTTCTTTCACTTTCTCGACCTGAACCTTGATTTCCTCGATCATGTTGGTTAAAAGATTCAATTCTTTTTTACATCTTTTTATTTAATCTTTTATCAATTTTCATGATGACAACGAATACAACACCCATCAATAGTTCGCAGTATTTTTTACAATTAGAGGAGCAATTCGGTGCACACAATTATCACCCGCTGCCCGTGGTATTGCAAAAGGGAGAAGGAGTTTTTTTGTGGGATGTGGACGGCAAAAGATATTACGATTTCTTAAGCGGTTATTCTGCTGTAAACCAAGGCCACTGCCATCCAAAAATATTAGCGGCATTAATAGAACAGGCGCAACAGCTTACGCTTACCAGTAGGGCTTTTCACAATGATCAGCTGGGACTTTATGAAAAATACATAACCCAACTATTTGGATATGACAAGGTATTGCCGATGAATACTGGAGTAGAGGCAGTAGAAACGGCGCTTAAATTAGCCCGTCATTGGGGCTATCTGGTAAAGGGTATTCCAGAAAATGAAGCGGTTATTATTGTATGTGATGGCAACTTTCACGGAAGAACGTCCACCGTAATTTCCTTTAGTACAGACCCTTCTGCTTATACCAATTTTGGTCCTTTCAGTCCTGGATTTATAAAGATTCCGTTCAATGATTTGGAGGCCTTGAAAGAAGTATTACAATCTAAAAATATTGCAGGTTTTTTAGTGGAACCAATACAGGGCGAAGCCGGCGTGGTGGTACCGGATCATGGTTATTTAAAAAAGGCAAAAGAACTGTGTGACCGCGCCAATGTACTCTTTATAGCTGATGAAATTCAAACCGGATTATGCCGCACGGGAAAGCTCCTTGCCTGCGATCATGAAGAAGTACATCCACATATTTTAATACTTGGAAAAGCATTAAGCGGAGGTTTCCTACCCATAAGTGCAGTGCTTGCCAATGATGATATAATGCTAACTATAAAACCCGGTGAACATGGTTCAACCTATGGTGGCAATCCCCTTGCCAGCAAAGTGGCCATTGCAGCACTGGAAGTATTAATGGATGAGAAACTTGCCGATAATGCAGCAACACTTGGCCTTTATTTTAGAAAAAAGTTATCAGGCCTGGACTTACCTTTTATTAAAGTGGTAAGAGGTAAGGGATTATTAAATGCCATTGAAATTGTGCATACTGATAAAGATGCTGCCTGGAAAATATGCCTTCGTTTAAAAGAGGAAGGTTTGTTGGCCAAACCAACACATGGAGATAAGATCCGGCTGGCTCCACCACTTGTAATAACACAGGATCAAATGGATGAATGCATCAATATTATATCAAAGGTTTTCCTTGCATTTGGGGAAAAGGTACAAACCAAATAATCGCCCTTTTTAGTATTTAAAAAATTTGATGACTTAATCTTTTTGTGAAGGCACTACTTTTAGTTTTCCACCAAAAAAGGAAAGAGTAAGAAGTGCAACGGAACTCAAAACCACCAGGTACAATGCACCATATTTTTGAGGGCATTCTCCACCCTCACAAGCTGTTATTAAAATATAATTTCTTAACGCCCAACCCATATTAAAACCGGCAATGAATATATTGGCGCGGTATGCTCCTATCCTATTAATTAATAAAAATAAAAGGAACAGACCTGCAAAAAATAAATGTAAATATCCGGGTTTACCAAAAGAAGTTCCGGTTGTATTTACACCGGTGATCATTAGATTTTTTGATGGAATTCCTGCCCAAGGGAAAAAACAAGAAATGCACAATACAATACAAGTCACCACTGCTAATCCTTTTACATACCGCATGCTGCGAAGATAACTCTTCGGTGTTTTTTATGCTGAATCAAAAACCTAGTAACACAAACAATAAAGCCCGATCAGAAGTGCCATACCTCTGATCGGGCTCTAAATAAATAATATTCTCTTACAATTTAATTCCTACGAAAATAGACAGCACTCTGTTCTTATTGTTATTGTCTGCTGAGCTATTACCACCAGATTGAATTTTAGCTAATCCAAGACCATAATTGGCACCAAGAACTATTGATTTTCCTTCAATTCCAGCAGTACCATTTAGGCCGTAATCAAAACGCTTCACAATTCCGAAACCTGCACCCTCTTCATAATTTAAAGTAGTTGGGTCATCGTTAGAAAATTCAATATTTTTTTCTCTATTAAAACCAACTCCTAAATATTTTCCTTCTACTTTGTTTTTGCCAGATACACCAACTGCAGCATAAGGACCTGCGCCTACAAAAAACTTAGAACCCATACCAATCGGCGCTTTCAATACCAGATTTACCGGCACTTCTATATAGTAAGGATTGAAAGTAGATTTATAATAGGTGGCAGATGTTTCCGTTCCTTTCTGGGTTTTAGAACCTTTTCCGGTAAATAAAATGCCCGGCTGAATGGAAACAACACTTCCAAAAGATATATCTTTTACAAACCCAATATGGAACGAAGTCAATGTGTTGGCTTCATCCACTCTTCCATTATCAGTAACAGAAATATTGGCCAGATTCAGACCACCTCGTAACTGAGTGCCTGATTGTGCAGATGCACCATTAGATAAAAACAAGAAAGCAGCTGCGCAAAACGATACAATTTTGATTTTCATATTTATACGATTTAATTGTGACTATAGACAAACCTCCTTCTAGAAAGTTTAATACGTACAAAGCCCGATGGAACTAGTATTACTCTTTACTCAGCAGGCTTTATTGAATTAAGTTTTATGGGATTCTACAACCTACCATTGCTAATTCGAGCGCAAAAGTAATCGATATATATGTTAATCAAAATGCATTCAAAGGTTTATTACGAAAAAGCCGCAATTACGCACAGTTTTTAAGAAAATTGATACCTATTTCAAAACAGTTTCAATTGCACATGTGCAAAATATTCTTCAGTACATTTCCCGTATTGTTTATTGTTTTTTAGAATTCTAAAACCAATTATAAAACAATTGGGATTCAAGGTAATTGGGGCTACGAAAAACAGCTTTTGAATCTTAATAAAATACGTCGGCATTATTTTTTTGTGCCCTATTTAAACCCTTAAATAAAAATGCCATGAATGAAGAAATTTATACGCCCGCCAATAGCGATAACCAAGAATCACAAAATTTATCTAATACAAATGGCCGGGAAAATGAATTGATGCAGGAACGTTCCGGGGAAGCAAAATCCGGCAAACGAACTGCTAATCGGGGCTTTGCCGCCATGGATCCGCAAAAGCAAAAGGACATTGCCCGCCAAGGCGGAAAAGCAGCACACTTGCAAGGTGTGGCGCACCGATGGACATCAGAAGAAGCAAAGAAGGCAGGAAAAAAAGGAGGACAACAAGGAGGTAAACGAACAACAAGCGAGGAAAGAGGTTAAGTTTTCTAAATACTTAATCTTCGATTTAATTATTTTTACCGTAAATAAAAAGCCCCAATATAATTTGGGGCTTTTTTATAACAATACTTAATAATCTGGGGATTAATAATCCATTCCCATTCCGCCACCCGGCATTCCATGAGGAGCACCTGCTGCAGATTTTGGTTCCGGCTTATCAGCAATCACACACTCGGTTGTTAATAACATACCGGCAATAGAAGCTGCATTTTCAAGAGCAATACGGCTTACTTTGGTTGGGTCAATAACACCAGCACCAATCAGGTTTTCATAAACCTCTGTGCGTGCATTGAAACCAAAATCGCCTTTGCCTTCTTTTACTTTATTAACTACTACACTACCTTCAATACCGCAGTTTTCAACAATCTGGCGAAGAGGTTCTTCCAAAGAACGACGTACAATCTGTACCCCTGTTTCCTCGTCATCATTCAACGTTTCAATAGAATCCAAAGCAGCAATTGCACGTACATACGCTACACCACCGCCTGGTACAATACCTTCTTCAACAGCAGCACGGGTTGCATGCAATGCATCATCCACACGGTCTTTCTTTTCTTTCATCTCTACTTCTGTAGCAGCACCTACATGCAATACAGCCACACCACCACTCAACTTGGCTAAACGCTCTTGTAATTTTTCTTTATCGTAATCAGATGTAGTTGTTTCAATCTGCGCTTTGATCTGGTTGATACGTCCGTTAATTGCTTCCTTCTCACCTTTGCCACCAACCACAACGGTATTGTCTTTGTCAATTACAATTCTTTCTGCACGACCTAAATAAGTAAGGTCTGCATTTTCTAATTTGTACCCTTGCTCTTCAGAGATCACGATTCCTTTTGTAAGGATAGCAATATCCTGTAGCATTTCCTTACGACGGTCGCCAAAGCCAGGAGCTTTAACAGCAGCTACTTTCAACGTTCCACGTAATTTATTTACTACCAATGTAGCTAAGGCTTCGCCTTCAAGATCTTCTGCAATTATTACTAGAGGAGCACCTTGCTGCGCAACTTTCTCCAAAATGTGCAAAATATCTTTCATAGAGCTTACCTTCTTATCATAAATAAGGATGTAAGGATTCTCTAATTCTGCTTCCATCTTTTCGCTATTGGTAACAAAGTAAGGAGAGATGTAACCACGGTCAAACTGCATTCCTTCTACTACTTCAATACCAGTTTCAATTCCCTTAGCTTCTTCAATAGTGATCACACCATCTTTAGAAACTTTAGCCATTGCCTCAGCAATCAGTTTACCAATTTCGCTATCGTTATTAGCAGAGATAGTGGCTACCTGCTCAATCTTTTGGTTGTCGTTTCCAACTTCCTGTGACTGTGCTTTTAAATTAGCTACAACTACTTTCACTGCTTTATCAATACCACGCTTCAGATCCATTGGATTGGCACCTGCAGCCACGTTTTTCAAGCCTTCGGTAATGATTGCCTGAGCCAATACAGTAGCAGTAGTAGTACCATCACCAGCTATATCAGCTGTTTTAGAAGCTACTTCTTTTACCATTTGCGCTCCCATATTCTCGATAGCGTCTTCCAGTTCAATTTCTTTAGCAACGGTCACACCATCTTTAGTAACAGAGGGAGAACCAAATTTTTTCTCGATCACTACATTACGACCTTTTGGGCCTAATGTAACCTTAACAGCATTTGCTAAAACATCAACACCCTTCTTCATTTTATTGCGGGCATCGGTTTCAAAAAATAATTGCTTAGCCATATTAATTCGATTTACGATTTTAGATTAACGATTTTATTTTTGTTTTTTCCTTTTGAAAAGGATTATACGATAGCAAGAATATCGCTCTCTCTCATAATAAGGTATTCTTCACCTTCAATAGAGATTTCTGTTCCGGCATATTTACCATACAACACGGTGTCACCTTCTTTTACTGTTACCGGCTCATCTTTTTTGCCAGGCCCTGCTGCTATTACAACACCTTTTTGAGGTTTTTCTTTTGCAGTGTCCGGGATAATGATACCACCGGCAGTTTTTTCTTCAGCAGCGGCAGCTTTTACGATCACTCTGTCGTGCAATGGGGTAACATTTACTTTGTTAGCCATACGTTTATGATTTTGGGGTTTAATGAAAAAATTAATGTCTTTATCTGCGTTCTGCAGGACGGCAAAGGTAGGCGAATAGTGTGCCATGCCCTCAGAAGCGGAAAAAATTACAGGTTAGTATTGGATTGGCATAAACAATTGCCTTCCATTTTATAGTTTGTGCCATTTTTGCACTTTTCTTAGTAATGCTTTTCTAAAATGGAAATCTTTATAAGTAGGAACAGAAATTTGCCCAGCTCTGCCCGGTGATCAATTCAAATTCAGCTAATTCATTTTTGTTCCAGGCTTTCAAGCGGCTAACCTTTAGGGTACCTCTTCCTTTTTGTGTAGAACAATTATAGCCGTAATCATAAAATAAGAACAGGAAAGTAACCCGTGCAAACCGTTTCAATTCCATCATTTGCCAAAGGCTTAATGAGGTGTAGTTGAAAGTGATGTTTGGATTATTTTCAAAAAACTTGGAAGGAACAAAAGGGGAGATCGTGTAATTTTTAGGAAGTGCATTCATAAAAAATTATAAATAAATATAGGTGATGACTTAAATAAAAATTGGTTTCAGCCTTCTGCTTCAATACCTAAAACTTTTTATATCCACCGCTATTTCTTGGTCCAAATGATCCTGGATTTTCTTCTTTGGGACGGGCAACTTTTACTGATATCAATTTGCCTTCCATTTCAGTATTATTTAATTTATCTAAGGCAGCCTGCCCTTCTTCTTCATTAGGCATTTCTACAAAAGCAAAACCTCTGGATGCACCGGAAAAACGATCCGTAATTAACTTAAGGCTACTCACCTCACCCACTGAAGTAAATAATTCTTTTAAAGCAGCTTCAGTAATATTAGGGCTTAGGCTTGATACATATATATTCATAAAAAACGTTTATAATTTCTATTTGATGAAGGGCAGTAAAAAGAGTAGTAATAAGTGATCGGAAGAATGAACGGACGAGGGGCAAACCAATTATTAATGGCCGAACTCAAATGTTTTTTAAAGGTAGCCTTATAATACGGAAGGGTTTGTTTTATTTAAAAGGAACGTGTGCGATTTGAAATGTAGTTATCTCTCTTGCTATAATAAAATTTTGATTAAACCTTAAATTCCGCAGCTTTAAAAAAGCCGTTTTCACCAACCTTTAGTGGTCGCCCTTCCCTATCTTCGCCGCCCAAATAGCTCTTAAAGTATGATCAGCAGAAGGAATATCAGGGTGAAAGTGATGCAGGCTTTGTACACATTGAGTACCCTTGATAATAATGTAAAACCCGGCGAACCACAGAAAATACTTCAAAAACATTTTGATGGTTCGAAAGAACTTTTTCAATATTTCATTTACTTTATTACCGAAGTAGCCGCCTATGCGGAGCAAGACTCCTACAACCGCATTAGCAAGCATTTGCCTAATGAAGCAGACCTTAATGTCAATATTAAAATTGCCGGCAATGAGTGGCTTTGGAAGATAAAAGAAGATGCTTCTTTAAAAGCAGAGTGGGATCGAAATAAGCCCGAACACCAGCTCGATAAAACCCTGGTACGCAAAATGTACCTTGCCCTTTCAGCAACGGATGCTTACAAAAAATACATCACCTCCTCTACCCGCGATAAAAAGGAAGAAAAGGAAATGATGGATTATATTTTCGAAGAATTGCTGCTGCCCAATGAATCCTTTATTTCTCATTTGGAAGAACATTATAACAATTGGGACGACGATGGAGAAATGGTAGTGCAGCTCGTAAAGGCCTATTTGCAAAAACCGGGTTCTGCCGATTTTGGTCAGTTTGTAAGTGCAGACAAAGCCCAGTTTGCAAAACTTCTTTTAGCTACCGTATTAGAAAAAGATGCTCAGTTGGAAGAGTATATTTTTCCCAAACTAAAAAACTGGGATAGCGAAAGAATTGCAGCACTTGATATGATCCTTATGAAAATGGGAGTTGCCGAATTTCTTTATTTTGAAACCATTCCACCCAAAGTAACTATCAACGAATACATAGAGCTGGCAAAAGATTACAGCACGCAGCAAAGTGGTCAGTTTGTAAATGGTATTTTAGATAATATTCATAAAGAATTATTACAGCAAAATAAATTGCATAAAATAGATTTTAAAAAACAACATTAGATTTCCTTATACATTTGCACCGTTTAAACAGCAAAAAAATGAAATATATTTTCCTGTTAGTTTTTCCTTCTTTTTTACTTTTTGCATGCAGCAATAGTGATACAAAAACAGCTGCATCTGCAGAAGATTCTTTGAAAAATGCAAGGATAAGTGAAGCTGCAAATGATACCGCACAATTCACCTCCATTCAATGGCTGGACTCAACTGCGCAAAACCTTGGAAAAATAAATGAAGGACAGGTAGCGGAAGTTTCCTGGCATTTTAAAAATACAGGAACCACCCCTTTGGTTATTGTATCTGTGACGCCAAGTTGCGGATGCACCGTGGCAGACAAACCGGAAGAACCAATTGCTCCGGGCAAAGAAGGTGTTATAAAAGCAAAATTTGACTCTAAAGGACAAGGCGTTGGTATAAAGGAAAAAACAGTGACAGTGCAAACCAATACCAAAAATGGAATGACCCACCAGCTTTCTTTCAGAGGAGAAGTAGTACAGAAATAATTTTTCAAATACAAATAACAGCATATGTTTTTATTACAAGCAACATCCGGCGGTATAGGAATGACTCCCATTTTTATGGGATTAATGATCCTTGTGTTCTGGTTGTTTTTTATTCGTCCGCAGGCTAAAAAAGCAAAGCAGCAAAAAACCTTTATTGAAAACCTGAATCGTGGTGATAAAATTGTGACCATTGCAGGCATTCATGGAATTATCAATAAAGTAAATGATGATGGTACCCTTAGTTTAGAAATTAACCCGGGTAGTTATATTAAAATTGAAAGAAGCTCCATTTCCATGGAATGGACAAACCAATTGAACAAACCCGCAACGGCCGTAGTAATTGATAAAAAATAAATTGAAATACCGGAAATTTTAATTCTGACATAAAAAATCCTGGAGCTTGCTTCAGGATTTTTTTTATGGAAAATAAGCCACTTTACTTTTGTATAATGCGAAAATGCTTTACCCATAACTTTAATACTAGAACGCTTCATAAATGTTGAAAATTGGAATTACAGGAGGCATTGGATCCGGCAAAACAACAGTTGCAAAAATCTTTGAATTGTTGCAGGTTCCCGTGTACTATGCTGATGCAGCTTCTAAGCGGTTGTATGAAACCGATGCTTCATTAAGAGAGCGTATTATACAGGAATTTGGTAAAGAAATATATTCTGGAAATAGATTAAATAAAGCAGCGCTGGCGCAAATTGTTTTTAGTGATCCGGCAAAATTAGCCTTACTAAATAGCCTCGTACATCCACTCACTATAACGGATGCAAGGAACTGGATGAACCAACAAAAAACAACTTACGTTTTAAAAGAAGCAGCGCTTATTTTCGAAAGCGGCTCTGCGGAAGGTTTGGATTATGTAATTGGAGTAGCGGCACCGGCAGCCTTACGTATTCATCGCGCTTTGCAACGCGATGGAGTAAGCAGGGAAGAAGTACAAAACCGTATGAGCCGTCAAATAAATGAAGGTATTAAAATGAGGCTTTGCGATTTTATAATTCACAATAATGAGCAGCAGTTGGTGATCCCTCAAGTATTAAAATTGCACGAGTTTTTATTAAAAAAAGCGCAAGAAAAATCAATGCAACTCCTGTAAAGCTTGTTTGATGCGGGCAAAACCTTTTTCTATATTGTTCATGTTATTAGCATAAGAAATTCGGATGCATTCATCGTCGCCAAATGCAGATCCGGTAACTGTAGAAACGGCGGCCTTATTAAGCAAATACATGGTTAGATCATCTGCATTTTTAATGACTTCTTTTCCGTCCGACTTGCCAAAATAAGTCTGCACTCTTGGAAAAGCATAAAAGGCTCCATCCGGATCAATGTATTCAAATCCATCAATCTCTTTCAATAGTTCCATTACCCGTATTTTTCTGCGTTTAAATTCTTCTACCATCTTATAGGTAGCATCAAGCGGAGAGGTAAGTGCTGTAATTGCTGCCCGTTGTGTAACGGCATTGGTACCGCTTGTAAATTGTCCCTGCAACTTTTCGCATGCCTTTGCTACTTCCTTGGGTGAGGCCATATACCCAAGCCTCCAACCGGTCATAGCAAAGCCTTTGCTTAGTCCGTTGATCACTATGGTCTGTTCTTTTAATTCATCAAATTGGGCAATACTTTCGTGGCAACCGCAGTAATTTATGTATTCATATATTTCATCTGAAATGACAAATACCTGGGGATGTTTTATAAAAACTGCTGCTAATGCCTGCAGTTCCTCCTTAGTATAAATAGCACCTGTGGGATTGCTGGGAGAAGAAAATATAAACAGTTTTGTTTTGGGTGTAATAGCTCTTTCCAATTGCTCCGGACTAATCTTATAACCACTTTCCAAGGTTGTTTTAAGCAACTTTACTTCTCCTTCGCCCAATTGTACAAGGGCTGCATAAGTAACCCAAAAAGGAGTGGGTATTATTACTTCATCTCCTTTACTAATAATGCTCAATACCGCATTGGCTAAACTTTGCTTAGCCCCTGTAGACACGACAATGTTTTCAGCTGTATAATCGAGGCTATTATCGCGACTAAACTTGTGACATATTGCTTCCCTCAAATCAAGATATCCAGATACAGGCGTATAATGACTAAAATTATCATCGATTGCTTTTTTGGCAGCTTCTTTTATGTGTTCGGGTGTATCAAAATCAGGTTCGCCTAAACTAAGGTCAACAATATCTTTTCCTTGTGCCCTGAGTTCCCTGCCCAGCCTTGCCATCTTTAAAGTTTCGGGCTCACTAAACAGCAATAATCGAGAGGATAGATTCATGTTTTTATTTTAGAAGAAAACAAATGTAATACTTAAACACTTTTGAAAAATGGATACAAAACAGCACCTAAAAATCTTCATTTTAATTACAAATAAATGAAGCGATGAATCACTTTTTATTTGCCTTTTTATTCTAGGTATTTCCAGTATAAGTGAGATGCAGACAGCAAAATAAAGGTTTAGGTAAGGTCTTATTTTGTGTAGTCTAATTTAAATACAGAAAGGTCTGGTTTGTATTTGCGTGTGCGTTTCAGGTCGTATTGATAAATCACTTTCCCAAGGTTTTTCAAAAAAGGATAACCTATAGTTTCATAATCATAATGATCATCATTAAAAATGCCGTCACTGTTGCAAAGAATAGTAGCACTCAACATAAATTCAACTCCGTTTTTGAAATCAACAAAGTAAGCCGCATCTGTAAGGAATCCATAAGCATCACCTTCCTTATTAAAAATGCGCATGTCTTCATTCATTGGTTCCGTACCACCGTACAACAGAAACTTTGAATAGGAATCATTGTAGGTAGAATCATAAGATGGAAAAGGAGATTCTTTTGGCTTCATGGACATATACTTCCATACAAATTGTCGGTCTTCCTCGGTTACATTAAAGCGTTGTTTTTTGCTAACCGTTTCGGGAAAAATAATGCTTTGTAAAATGGAGTTTATATCCAGGAGCGAAAGCCTGTTTTTCTTTGAAAAATCAAATGGTTCCGTAACCATTACCTTATTGCTGTAATATCCTTTTCCCATCAAATTTTTGCGCGAAGCAAATGAAAACTTGCTATTGGTTACAGGTTTAATATATATAGGTTTTGCTATTGAAGAATAAAATGTAACGGGGTTAGTTACTTTATTTTGCTCTACGGTTCTGCTGATATTAAGCCGGTGCAATATCTGAGCATCAGCGTATCCCATTCGGTGGAGTGTATTGTTGATATATTCCTGACCTAAAAATTCATACAACCGATTGAAGGCATCATTATCACTAACTAAAAATATTTTTTTTATATACTGAGCAATAGAAGGCCGGCCATCTTCCGCGGATGGATCATTATACACTGCCGTTTGACCTGCCCCTGCCGCGTCAGTTATCATGGTTGTATTTTTATCAAGGCCGGGAATGGATAATTCATTGATGCGTTGCAATGCTAACAAGGCTACCGGCATTTTTACGGTTGAGGCGGGATAAAAATAAACAGCCGGATCTACCCCATAATAATAGGAGCTAAGCGTTGGCTTGTTTTCTACATCACGGTTTATTTGCGTATATATTATTTGAATTTGCGCGTCTTTGTTATGCAACAGGGAACCAAAAAGATTCGGGTTACTTTCCAGCAATTGTACTAGAAAAGAATCTGAACGTGAGGTTGTCCTGTCCCCTTTTTTACTCTCGCCAGGCACCTCTCTTTTTGCGTCGGTAGTTGCCGGTACGGCCGCCCTGCGGGTGGAGGTGCAGCCCATTACAATAAAGATGGCAAGGAAACATCTAAGAATTAACGGGTTGAATTTCATACTATTATGGTTCAAATTACCCCACAAAAAAAGGCGGGTTAAAGGACTGCTAATGCCCTTTTTAAGGTTATGAAATTAAGCTGAAAAAACTATCTTTGCACCTCTTTAAAAAAAACCGTTTATGCAATTAAAGGGCTTAGTCCGCTTTTTTACTATTCTGCTTATTCTTTATTCTATTTATGAATTGTCTTTTACCTGGGTGGTCAAAAGCCATGAAAGAAAGATGGAAGCAAAGGCAAATCAATTTGTAAGCCAAAACTTTGCTGCCGCTGACAGTACTACAAAAGATCACGAGTACAAACAACGCTTGAAAAGATTATTGGACAGTACCAAAGATGAAACCATTCATTACGGTATTAGTGGTCCTATCTCTTACCAGCAAGCAAAAGAAAATGAATTAAATCTTGGTCTTGACCTGCAAGGCGGAATGAACGTAACCATGGAGGTTGAATTGTCCGGGCTTTTACGCTCCATGGCCAACAATACTAAAGATCCTATCTTTTTAAAAGCTATAGATAATGCTAACCTGCGCAAAGCCAATAGCGATGCAGATTACGTGACTTTATTTAGAGAAGAATATAAAAAACTAAACCCTTCCGGCCGGTTAGCTTCCCTATTTGCTGCCGCCAATCCTGAGCGTATAAAAATTACGGATACGGATGATAAAGTGGTTTCTGAAATAAGGAAAGAAGTTGGCCAGGCATTTGACCGCACCTTCCGTGTATTGCAAACCCGTATTGACCAGTTCGGTGTCGCGCAGCCTAATATCAATCCGGACCGCGACCGTGGAACGATTACAGTAGAACTGCCCGGAATACAAGATCAGGAAAGGGTTCGTAAATATTTGCAGTCATCGGCTAACCTTCAGTTTTGGGAAGTGTATAATATAAGCGAGTTAGGTGCCAGCATTGGTAAAGCCGATGAAGCATTTAATGCATTGATGGGTGGAAAGGGGGGTGATTCATCTTCTTTAAAACCGGTTGATTCAACCACTGCAAAAAAAGATACTACAGTAAAAGATACGCTTCTGGCCCAGCTGGGTGCGGATACAGCCTCTAAAAACCTTACTGCAAAAAAGTCATTAGGAGAATATATTCAATTTAATATTACTCCACAAGGGCAACCAATTGACAATGGGCAAATTGGTTATGTAGCTATTAAGGATACAGCTATCACAAGAGATTTCCTTGAAAACCCAACGGTTCGCCGTCAGTTTCCTGCTGATGTTTTATTTATGTATGGCATTGCAGAAACTGGAAAGAACAATAAAAAAGTTAACTACGTACCTCTTTATGGTATTAAAACTTTTGGCCGTGAAAAAGCCAAACTGGAAGGAGAAGCAGTAGTAGATGCACGCCAGGATTATAACCCTTCCAATGGTGGTGTGGAAGTAAGTATGAAAATGAATACTGCCGGTGCCCGCACCTGGAAAGATTTAACTCAGGCAAATAAAGGTCGCTCCATCGCCATTGTTTTGGATAATGTAGTGTATTCTGCGCCACGAGTGAACGATGTAATTGAAGGCGGGAATTCTAGCATTTCCGGAAGCTTTACCGAGCAGGAAGGACAAGATCTTGCCAACATATTAAAAGCTGGAAAATTGCCGGCACCTGCCAAAATTGTACAGGAGCAGGTAGTTGGACCTACATTGGGAAAAGATGCAGTAAATGGAGGTTTAATGGCCTTCGTTATTTCATTCATTGTTATTTTTCTTTTGATGTTGGTTTATTATAATTCAGCAGGATGGATTGCCAACATTGCCCTTACCTTAAATATCTTATTTACCATTGGTGTACTTACAGGCCTCGGTGCTACATTGACGGCCGCAGGTATTGCAGGTTTGGTATTGACAATTGGTATGGCTGTAGATACGAACGTAATTATTTATGAACGTATCAAGGAGGAGTTGACAAAAGGCAAACCTTACCAGCTGGCTATTTCCGAAGGGTACAGAAGATCATTGCCTCCGGTCTTAGATGCCCACGTCACTACTTTATTAACGGCTATCATTTTATTTTCATTTGGCCTTGGGCCTGTAAAAGGCTTTGCCACTACGCAAATCATTGGTATTCTATTGTCGTTGTTTTGCGGTATCCTGGTGAGCCGTTGGGTTTCTGATTTGTTTACCAATAAGAAGCGCCACATGGAATATTTTACTGGTGTTTCCCGTAAGATATTTAAGCATGCGAGTTACAAGTTTATTGAGTACCGCAAAGTAGCCTATGGCATTTCATTAGTAGTGCTCATTTTAGGTATTGCCTCTTTCTTTAATGGTTTTGATGAAGGTGTGGAGTTTAAAGGAGGACGCAGTTACATAGTTCGTTTTGATAAAGCAGTAAATGTAGAAGGTGTACGGGATGATCTGAAGAATGAATTTGGTGAAAGCCCGGTGATCAAAACAATTGGTGGAAATAACCAGTTAGACATTACTACTTCTTATTTAATATCTGATGCTCGTCCGGGTGTTGATACTATTGTTGAGAAAAAATTATTTGCTGGCTTACAAAAGCATATCCCTGCCGGAATCACCTACCAGCAGTTTGACAAGCAATATAAATTAGGATCTAACACGGTCTTGCCTACAATCTCTGATGACTTGAAGAATGGTGCTAAATGGGCTACTTTCTGGTCCTTACTTATTATTTCCCTTTATATATTTATTCGCTTCCGCGATTGGAGATATTCAGTGGGAACCCTCTTCTCTTTGCTGCATGATGTATTGGTAACTCTTGCTGTATTTTCTTTCTTAAAAAATGTAGTTCCTTTTCCATTGGAGATTGACCAGCATTTTATTGCGGCCGTGCTTACGGTAATTGGTTTCTCAATGAATGATACGGTAATTGTATTTGACCGTATCAGAGAATACAGCCGCCAAATGGTTGGTCTGCCAAAGTCAACCATCATCAACAAAGCCATAAACGATACGTTGAGCCGTACCATCATGACCTCATTAACCGTATTTCTTACCCTCTTAATTTTATTCCTGGTGGGTGGTGAAGTAACGAGAGGTTTTGCTTTTGCGATGTTGATTGGTGTGGTGACAGGTACCTATTCTTCCATCTTTGTGGCCGCGCCAATACTGGTGGACCTTGGTGGTAAAAAAGGACTTGGTGGAGAGGCTAAAACAGACGAAAAACAAAGTCTAAAAGTTAAGCCGGTAATTGCCAAACAATCTTAATTTAAATAACGGGTATAAAAAAAGGCTTGCAATCAATGCAAGCCTTTTTTTATATATTTTTTTTAAAAGCCTAAACAGCGAAAGAAGTGCCGCAACCGCAGGTAGCAGAAGCATTTGGATTACTAAATACAAAGCCCCTGTTATTTAATCCATTTTGCCAATCAACTTCCATCCCGTGCAAGTAGATTTCATGTGCCTGATCCATTATAAAAGGGATGCCCTCAAAATCATAATGTTGGTCACCCTCTTTTTTAGCAGCATCAAACCCCAGTACATAAGTCATACCGGAGCAGCCACCACCTTTTACCCCAATGCGCAGGTCTTTAGTGGCATCAAAGTCCGGGGCCTGCATCAACCGTTTTATCTCGTGCACCGCCCCGGCAGTAAACCGCACCGGTGCTTGTGTTGTTGTTTCCATACGGCAAAGTTATTTAATGTGATCTACAACTTTTGCTAATTAAAATAGACCGTATTTTAAAAAATCAACATTCTGCATCTTTATTACTTTTGCTCACTTAATAATTAAAATGGACGAAACAACGATCAGCCTTATTATCTCCATAGTAGCACTTCTTGTAGCCAGCATTTCCTTATTTTATAATAAACCAGATAAAAAAGTTCCAAAACAGGAAGTAAACGGAACCTATGTTCCGCTTCAATTGCAGGCCTATGAACGACTGGTATTATTATGCGAACGCATTTCCATCCCAAACCTGATCAGCCGGGTGAGCCAGCCAAATTTTACAGCTAAAGAAATGCAGCTTTTATTGACCGATAATATTAAACAGGAATTTGAATACAACACCTCGCAGCAGATATATGTAAGTTCCATTGCCTGGGAGGCAGTCCGTAATTTGCGGGATCAAAGTATGCTGATCATTAACCAGGTAGCAAACATTCTGCCGGCCGATGCGAAAGCAAGTGATTTAAACAAGCAACTTTTAGAAGTGATCATTAACCAAAAAGAAGCCGCCTTGCACACGATAGTATTGAATGCATTGAACTTTGAAGCCAAAAAATTAATGCATTAAAGGAGAGAATGAGGACGTATTGCAACCTAAAAACGGGCACTTATGATTGATAAAAAAGTAAAGTTGGATTCAGGGATAGAAGTGAAAGAAGTATATACCGCAGCAGACGTGCCGCAGCATGCAGAGGAGCTTCCCGGCCGCTACCCTTTTTCCCGTGGAGTGCAGCCAGACATGTATCGCGGCAAACTATGGACCATGCGGCAATATGCCGGCTTTTCTACAGCGGAAGAAAGCAATCAGCGGTATCATTATTTACTTAGTCAGGGTGTAAGCGGCCTAAGTGTTGCGTTTGATTTGCCCACACAAATAGGCTATGATAGTGACCATCCATTAGCTGAAGGAGAAGTTGGCAAAGTGGGTGTGTCCATTAATTCCTTGGATGATATGACCGCCCTTTTTAAAGGCATCAAACTAGATGAAGTATCAACATCAATGACCATCAATGCCACAGCCTTTATTCTCCTTGCATTTTATGTAGCAGAAGCAAAAAAAGGTGGAGCTGATTTAATGAAATTATCGGGCACGGTACAAAATGATATTTTAAAAGAATATGCTGCAAGAGGCACCTTTATTTATCCGCCAAAACCTTCCATGCGTATCATTACAGATATTTTTGAATGGTGCAGCAAAGAGTTGCCGCGGTGGAATACCATCTCAATTTCGGGGTACCATATTCGCGAAGCAGGAAGCACAGCGGTACAAGAAATTGCATTTACTCTAAGCAATGGAAAGGCATACGTGGAAGCCGCGTTAAAAAAAGGTTTGGACATCAATGTTTTTGGAAAACGACTTTCCTTTTTTTTTAATGCTCATAATAATTTGTTTGAAGAGGTAGCAAAGTTTCGGGCAGCCCGACGCATGTGGGCCCACATTATGAAAGACCTTGGCGCTACAGACCCAAAAGCAATGATGCTCCGATTTCATACCCAAACCGGAGGAAGTACCCTTACAGCGCAACAACCGCTCAATAATATATCAAGAGTAACTATACAAACCTTGGCCGCTGTGCTGGGCGGCACCCAATCATTACACACCAATGGATATGATGAAGCCTTGAGCTTGCCAACGGAAGAAGCGGCCCGCATTGCTTTGCGCACCCAACAGATTGCTGCATTTGAAAGCGGGATAGCAGATACGGCGGACCCATTGGCAGGTTCTTATTTTGTAGAAGCGCTGACGGACGAGGTAGAAAAAAAGGCCTGGGAGCTCTTACAGAAAATAGATGCCATGGGTGGAAGTGTTGCTGCTATTGAGCAAGGCTTTATTCAGGATGAAATAGCACGAAGTGCGTATGAATACCAATTGAATATTGAAAAAGGAGAAAAGATCATTGTAGGAGTTAACAAATTTGCTATTGAAAATGAATCAAAAATACCTGGATTCAAAATTGACGACAGCATAAGGGAACAGCAAATTCAAAAGCTTCTCCAATTGCGGGCAACAAGAAATAATGAAAGTTGCACGCAGCTTTTAAGCAGTGTTCGGGATAAAGCTATTACCGGTGAAAACCTGATGCCTGCTGTGATTGAGGCAGTAGAAAACCATTGTACGTTAGGTGAAGTTGCAGACGAGCTTCGGGCTGTTTTTGGGGAACATAAATAAATTTACTCCAAAAAAAATGCACCCTCTTAGGTGCATTTACAATTAACTGTAAAAAATAGATTTACATTTTTCCTTTAGAAATAGCTTGAATAGAATCTAAGTGCATTTTTAAAGTAGGAACCATTTTTCCTGACCAATTTTTCAAATCTGCATCGTTGGCAGCATTTGATTCTTTTTCAAATTCAGCTACATCTTTCTTATGATCATTAAGCATCATCCCTACATAATGATTGTCCAAAGCCTTTCCCTGCATCTTTTCCATTGCATCTACATGCGCTTTATTTTTCATGTTCAGGCTATCCTCTGGTATCATGAGGCCTTTGGCAGATGCAAGTGATTTTAGTTCATTATTTGCATTGGAATGATCACGTACCATCATGGATGCAAAGTTTTTAATACGCTCATTGCTTGAGTTTTTCAACACAATATTGGCAGCTTGCACTTCCATCATTCCACCCATAGCAGCTTTCGTTACAAAGCTTCTATCATCAGCAGAAAGTGGGGTGTTGCTCATATTGTTTGCCCCCATATTATTTGTTGTATCCATATTGGCAGTATTGTCGCTCATTTTAGAGGAGTTACTGTCCATGGATGTAGTGGTAGTGTTTGCGCTGTCATTGCAAGACGCAAAAACACCTGCTGCAATAATAAGAGCAAGCGAAATGTGATTTTTTTTCATAAAAATTTTTTTAATTAAGCAAAGGTTTTTTTGCATTTTAGTGATGCAACCTATATATTAAAATATTGTGCCAATCAAGCCTTGATAGAAAATCTTCTGTCATTCGCCTAAAATAATATAGAAAGTGAACAGCAGGGTCGGGCTATTCTCTTTCTATTTAGTTTAATTTGTTGCTCTTAAATAGGATCAGATGAAGAAGTTAGTTATTACCCTTAGTGTTATTTTTTGCACCATTTTTTGCCTTGCCCAACAGCCTTCCTTTATAACAGATAGCCTGGACGCTTATATAAAAAAAGGAATGCAGGACTGGAATATTCCAGGTCTGGCCATAGCTATAGTAAAAGATGGAAAAGTGATTGTAGAAAAAGGGTATGGCGTGCGCAGTCTTGAAAGTAAAAAACCCGTGGATGAGGAAACACTTTTTATGATTGCCAGCAATACCAAACTCTTTACCGGCACTGCTTTGTCCCTTTTGGAAAATAGGGGCAAGCTTTCCTTAAATGATAGAATTGTAAAATATTTTCCAGACTACAGGCTGTACTATAAAACGACAACTGATTTAGTAACCATCCGCGACCTCCTTAGCCATCGCATTGGCACCAAAACCTTTCAGGGAGATTTTACTTTTTGGAATACGGGCCTCAGTCGTGCCCAAATAATGCAGAAAATGAGATTGCTGAAACCAACGCAGCAATTCCGCCAGGACTTTGGTTATTGCAATAGCTGTTTTTTGACGGCAGGGGAAGTAATTCCTAAAGTAAGCGGCCAAAGCTGGGAAAAGTTTGTGTATGATTCTATTGTGTCCCCGTTACAAATGGTCAATACCCAAGTACTTTCTACCGGTATTGAAAAAAAGGAAAATGCTGCGATCCCTTATACCACCAGCTATAGCGGCAATTTAAAAAAAGTGCCTTTTGATAATTGGAATAACCTGGCCCCTGCAGCAAGTATTATAAGTAATGTAAAAGACATGAGCCACTGGCTACTTTTTCAGTTAGACAGTGGCCGTTTTCAGGGCCATCAGGTCATTCCGTTTTCGGTGCTGCTACAAACGAGAGATGTAAACATTAGTATAGGTTCCCGAAAGTCTGAGGTATATCCAATGCATTTTAGAGGATATGGACTTGGGCTTTTTGCAGGCGACTATAATGGGAAGCAACTGTATTGGCACACCGGCGGTGCCGGAGGTATGGTAAGTAATGTTTGCTTTATGCCGGAGGAGAAATTGGGGATTGTCATTTTGACTAATAATGACAATCAGAACTTTTTCGAAGCCCTGCGTTATCAAATTTTAGATGCCTACACCGGCACACCCTATGTAAACAGAAGTACCCAGCGATTGCCTTCTTTTACTTCAGAAATGAACCAGCAACTGGAAGAAATAAAGGGATGGAAAGACCGCCTGAAAGGGAATACGCCTACTCTCCCACTATCTGCTTACCTGGGCAGCTATTCCAATAATTTATATGGAAAGATCAGAATTAAACAATCTGGTAAAGGTCTTCAACTATTTTTTGAAACAAAGCCGGACTTAAATGCTCAATTAACTTATTTGGATAGTGGAGACTGGCTGATGGAATACAATAATATTGAGTACGGCATTTTTACAATTAAGTTTGACATAGAAGGTAAAAAAGTAAAAGGAGTAACAACAAAACAAAATCCATTTGTGGAATACGATCCATACACATTCAAAAAGGACAATTAATAAGTCTTCAAAACTTTTAAAATAAATAGATGAAATTGAATCAATGGATTTTTAATAAGTATACCTTTTTAGCAATAGCAGTAGTTTTTTTCTTTATTCGATTGCTACGAGGTAATTCTGATTTGTTTGACGGGCAAGATGACTTATTTGCGTTACTTAAATCCTTTTTACAAATAATAATAATTATCTCTTTGATACCGGTTGTAATTGCGATAATAGTAGGAATTATTCATCCAAGAAATAAAAAGGCCTGGTGGGATGACGATCAAAAAAGAGAAGAGAGGGAACCGTTTTACAAAGTTTTAGTATATTCTTTATTAATAGCTATGCCCGCAATGGCATATAGCCTAATTATTTATTTTGCCCTTTTTGAATCCTATACTTCTCTATTAATTTTAGTTGCCGGTTATGTTATATCCTTTCTTTTTCCTCATTTATCTGTAAGAAAAGAAAAAACGTATTGATCCCACATCAATTTTAAATTGAGTTCATTTATAAAATTTCATTGGTACACTAAATAAAAAAGCCCCACAAATTGCGGGGCTTTTTGTATCAAGTAACTATTACTTATTTTGGGTTTAATGCATTGTCAATACGATCCAAAACATCCATCAGGTGAGCACGGGTAATGCCATCCTTGTATGATGGTAAAGCCCCTTTGATCTCGCTGGCCAATGACCGTAGCTGTGCTTTGGAAATAGAAATCACGTCATTGTTTCTGCTTGCCTGCAACCCACCAAAACCGGCAGCTGCTAATGCGGCTGAAGGAGCTTCAGGGTTTACTATGCGTGTTAAGCGATCAACATACGACTTCTGAAGATTTCTACGGTAAATATCAATGGGTTGACGGGTAGACAACTCACTCCAAATACCACGCTTCAGATCCGCCATCATTTCCATAGCAGAATACGCATTATCACCTTCTGCCTCAAAACGAAGCAATTTAGTAATGGTGCTATTATTTATTAAGCGGCCAAGCACAGCATCCTGCAAACTGGCAATGGTAGTAATTCCATTGTTACCGGTGTATTTGGTGATGTTCTCGTCAATCAACCATTTAGGAGTATTAAATAATTGCTGTTGTAAAAAGGTCATTGCCTCTTTTTGGCGGGCTTTGGCTACAAACTCAATAGTACTTCCAGATTGCTCTACTGTTTTTGGAGTGGTCATAATGCCACCAATGTTTTTAGAAACATGGCCCATGTACCGGCTAAACTGACCAACTATCTGACCATACAATTCTTCAAGGCTTGAATAATCCTTATTAGCTTCCCTTGTATACTCAGGCAATTTTACAAGAATGCGCTTTAGATTTTTAATGCCATAACCACTTGCCAGCATTGCATTGTCTCCAAGGTCTTCACTTTGCTCACGAGGATCGTCAGGGTCTACCTCGGTACCAAACATATAGCGTTTGTCTTTTAGTTTTTCAACCACCATTTTGTTTAAGATTGGTCTTTCTGCTTCCGGCGATTTAGCTTCTGGCAACCAACGGTAACCCCATTCAATAGCCCATTTGTCGTAATCTCCAATCCTTGGAAATAATCCTTTTTCAGTAATGTTATCTTCGGGCTGCGCCACATAATTAAAACGGGCATAATCCATAATAGATGGCGTGTGGCCATTAGCTTCCACCCATGCTTTATTACGCAAATTTTCAACAGGTATGGTAGAAGAAGATCCGAAGTTGTGTCTCAATCCAAGGGTATGACCTACTTCATGAGATGAAACAAAACGAATCAACTGACCCATCAAAGAATCAGAAAAACGGATTGTTCTTGCATTAGGATCTACTGCTGCCGTTTGTATCAGGTACCAGTTGCGCACCAGGTTCATTACATTATGATACCAGTTGATATGCGATTCTAAAATCTCACCAGTTCTTGGGTCATGCACGTGCGGTCCGCTCGCATTGGCTACATCAGATGGCTTGTAAACAATGGCAGAATAATTAGCATTATCAATGCTCCACTCCGGATCATTGGTTGGGGCCATTTTTCCCATGATCGCATTCTTAAAACCTGCTTTTTCAAAAGCCACCTGCCAATCATTAATACCTTGTATCAGGTAAGGAATCCATTTTTTTGGAGTGGCCGGATCTATGTAATAAATGATAGGCTTTTTAGGTTCTACCAATTCACCGCGTTTGTATTTTTCTATATCTTCTGCCTTTGGCTCTAATCTCCAACGTGTGATCATGCTTACCCGCTCAATACCTTGAGGGTTTACATCAAAGTCTGTATATCCGGTGGCAAAATAGCCAACACGCGGATCAAAATAACGAGGTTGCATTGGGGCTCTCGGAAGCATCACCATAGAGCTATTCAGCTCATAGGTAGTAGGCGAACCTGAAGCAGCTCCAAAGGCAGCTTGTGCCGGCAAGCCCGGTGCGGCTGGAGGAGTGCGCATGTACGTTTTTACCGTTTTTATCTGAGTATTAGATGGGTAAGAATGTACGTTTACAATGTAAGAATTATCCTTTTGATAAGCAGTTAATCCCAATTGTCTTTTAGCACGTGGGTCAAAGAAAAAAATGTCATTGTCACCCATAATGTAATCTGTTACATCTATTACAGATCCTTTCATTCCGGTTATGGAATCGCGGGCAAAAGCCTTTACATCAAAGGAGGCAACAATTGGTTGCAGGTTTGAATTGCGTACGGACTGGTACATACCACCCGAGGAATCGCGGCCTACTTCCTGGTACGATATACTTTTTAAGAAGATCTTATTGTTTGGTCCTTTTTCAAAAGTGATTACATTATCAGAAATCTGATCACCGGCATAACCCAAAAATCCGGCACGGGAACCAGCGGCAGATTTAGAAATGCGGTTTACTACCAGTATTTCACGACCTAGCATAGAATCCGGTACTTCAAAATAATATTTATCATCAACAAAGTGTGTCGTCAACATCCCTTTATCGGTACGGGCACGACTGGTAATTACTTCATTGTACGGCTTAGGGCCTGTGCGTGGAGCAGCAGGCATGGCACTAGCTCCCGGGGCATTGGGGTTTGCCGGAGGCACTTGCTGTTGCGGCCTTTGCGCAAAAGATGTTAGTGATGCAACAAGAAAACTTGATGCAATGATCGGAACACGAAACGTCATTAGCATTATGATTTTTTTGATTTTAAAAATTGGGAAAATATAAGATTGAAATTTAAGGAAAAACTTTTTATACCAGGTTAATTTAGGTTAGTATTTCTGATTGTTTTTAGGATTTTAAATTATCCCGGTTAATGACTGCATTGGAGTCCATACCGGCAGGCTTCATCATCATAGCCTGAATTTGTTTCATCGTTCTTTCCATTCCATCCGGAGAGCCATCCAAAAAGATCACATTACCTCTGCCGTATTCCGCAAAATTCTTAACTGCCTCTGTCCACATACTAAACAAAATTACATTGGTATCGAGGTTGGCTTGTTTCATTTGCTCTGCCGCTTCCGTCATCCCTTTTGCCACCTCCTGCCGAAATAAGGCAACACCCATACCCCGCAGCCGGGCAGCTTCTCTTTCTGCTTCGGCTGCTATTTTTATTGCATTTCCTTCTGCTTCTGCTGATTTTGTTTTGGTAATTAATAGCGCCTGACCTTCATTTTCTGCAGCTGCTTTTAAGTTGTTGGAGGCTACCACTTTACTCATGGAATCCATGATCACTTTATCAAATGTGATATCGTTTATCTGCAGATCCTGCAAATGATACCCCCACTTTTCCAGTGTGTGGTCAATTTGGTCTTTTACGTATTCTACAATCTCCTGCCGCTGACCCAAAATTTCAGCTTGTCTTTTGGTAGCCACAAAAGCACGAATAGAACCTTCAATGGTGCGGGTTAAAGCCTGCATTAGGTCACGGTCACTTATAAATACAAATGCGACCCTTTTGATAGTTTCTTCATCCTGATTTTGTACCGAATAAAGAAGCATGCTTTTAAAGTATACATTAGCCTGATCTATAGTAACTGCTTGAAACTCCATTTCTACAGAGCGATTTTGAACCGAAATCTTTTTCATTACCTGCTCAAAAATGGGAATCTTAAAGTTAAGACCCGGACGTGCGGCTCTCCTGTATTTGCCAAACATGGTTACCACGCCAACATAACCCTGGTTGATGGTAAACAAACCGCTAAAAATGATAAGTATCAATAAAATTAGCCACCAATAATTAGCGAGTAAGTAGATGAGTCCTCCTGTTGCATTTTCTTGTAATAATATCATAGTTGCCGTTTGGAATTTTTAAAGATAGGCAAACTAAGAAGGAGAAAATAAGAATGGTGTGAACGGTAAAATAATTATGAGCAATTACAATTTGAGGTAAAAATAAATGGCTACCCTACGGTTTTGTTGGCGGCCATTTGGCGTGTCATTAGTAGCTACCGGTTTTTTATCTGCCCAACCTTTTGCGTCCATTGGAACTTTGTCTGAATTAGGAATAGAGCTGATATAATTAGCTACTGAAGTTGCCCTGTTTTGGGAGAGCTTTTCATTTGCCAGGAGGTTGCCAACGTTATCGGTATGCCCTTCTACTACAATGCTATCAATCCTACCATTCCTCCATTTGCCAAAAAAAGAATCAAGCATGGCGGTGGCACCATTTGTAAGTGAAAAACTATTGGTAGCAAACAAAACATCAGAAAGTACCAATGTATCAATTCGGATTCTTTTTGTTTTAGCAAGCACTACAGCTACAGGTGGTTTCTTTTGCAAAGCATAAATCTTACGATCCAGCAAGGTGTGCCGCTCGTCCTGTGCATAAAGTGCTTCTTTCACGGTTGAATAAGATGCACAAAGTTTTTCGTTGGGATCCAAAGGAGTTAGCGATACAGAATCTATAAAAAATGAAAAGTCAGGATTGGAAGGAGAACGATACCGGTCAGGCGGATTTTTTTTAAATAAGGCAACGTTCAAAAATGATTCTTTACCAGTGGCTTTATATATAGTAGAAACTTGCATCCACGGAAGACGTTTTGAAAAAATGTATTTATTAGAAAGCCAGAAATCAGGAAGTACATTTTTAATCCCCCACTTGCGGTTCATCAAATCGTCATCAGAAAAAAGAATGCCTACACTGTCCAGGTTTTCCTCACCGGCACGAATAAAGAATTGTAATTGATAGGAAGAACCCGGCTGCAGCCCACACAATAACTGGCAACTTAAAAAATTGCGGCTGCCGTATCTTCCATTGCCGCCGGCTACCATTCCTATAAAGTGGCGCCCTTCGTAAGCATTCACGGAATCATCAAAATAAAAATTACTTAAAAGGGTGGAGATCATCCACCCTTCCGGCGCACAGTTTTTTGCGTATTCGGTGCAAATATTTTCATCTTCAAAGCTTCCATTTACTACCAGGTTTTGTGCAGCACCATGGTAATAAAAAAAGGAGAGTAACAACACATATCCAAATCTCATGTTACGTAAACGGTATTAAGGAATGGATGTTGTTTGTGACGCCTCTCCTTTTTCTTCCCAAATCATAGCAAGGTGCACCAGAGTCTCAACTGCCTTATTCATATCCTGCACGCTTATGTGCTCCAACTTAGAATGTATGGCCTGCATCCCTGTAAAAATATTGGGAGAAGGTAATCCCATAAACGACAACCGGCTACCATCTGTGCCCCCGCGAATGCTTTCTCTTTTAACCTGCAGGCCTGCCCGCTCAATAGCTTCCTGCGCATACTGTACCACTTGCGGATATTCATCCAACACCTCTTTCATATTGCGGTACTGCTCTGTTATTTGAAAGGTATAGGAAGCCTGAGGATAATTTTTTAATACTTGTTTCACGGTGTCTTCCAACAACGTTTCTTTTGTTTTCAGACCATCCGTTACAAAGTCGCGGATGATAAAATCAAGAGTACATTTCTCTGCAATACCATCTACGCGAACGGGATGTATGAAGCCTTCCATGCCTTCAGTAGTTTCGGGCGATAAGGTGTTTTTTGGCAAAGAAGAAATTACTTCCCCAGCTAATTTTAATGCATTGACCAACTTGCCTTTTGCGGATCCGGGATGCGTGATGACTCCATGAATCACCAACTTTACGGCATCAGCGCTAAATGTTTCATCTTCCAGCGAACCGGCTTCACCACCATCGAGTGTATAGCCAAAATCAGCACCTAATTTTACTAGATCCACTTTGGCTGTTCCCTTCCCTACTTCTTCATCCGGTGTAAATAAAATCTTAATAGTTCCGTGCATTATTTCCGGATGCGTCACCAGGTAATTTGTTGCATCCATTATGGCGGCTACTCCTGCTTTATCATCTGAACCTAATAAAGTATGGCCACTTGCCGTAATGATATCATGCCCAATTAATTGTTTCAAATAAGGATGATCTGATACTTTAAGAATCTGAGAGGGATCATCTGGCAGTGTTATATCCTGGCCTGAATAGTTGTTGTGACGAATGGGAGTTACATTGGTACCACTAGCATCCGGGGCCGTATCTACATGGCTGCAAAAACAAATGACCGGAACGTCTTTCTTAGAAGTTGCCGGAATGGTAGCATATATATAACCCCATTCATCCATATGCGCATCTATAATTCCAATTGCTTTTAACTCTGCTACCAAAAGTCGTGACAGGTCTTTTTGCTTTTCTGTGCTTGGAAAGGAAGAAGAAAGCGGATCACTTTGCGTGTCTATTTGCACATACCGCATAAAGCGATCCGCTGCTGTAAATTGATAAGGAAGTTCTTCTTTTAGACCTACCGGATTGAAAGCACCCGGAGCATCATTTTGATTGTTTTGCATTTTTAGATAAACAGTATTCTTTGCGTCTAAATTTTTTAAAGTAACTGAATCAACTCTAAAAAATTAAGGCATTATTATTTTGGATTTTGGTGGATCTATAGATACAAGCTCCAAATCGAAAGTTAGGTCCTGGCCGGCTAACGGATGATTCGCATCAAGGATCACAGAATCGTCTTTTACTTCTGCAACTACCACCGGAAAAGATTGCCCTGCACCATTATTCATCATCAATTGCATGCCTTCTTCCGGTTTCATATCAGGAGGAAATTGAGTCATTGGAAACTCAATCAGCATTTCCTTATTTTTTTCACCATAGGCATCAACCACCGGTATTTCAATTGTCTTTTTATCTCCTACTTTCATTCCTTTTACCCCATCATCAAAGCCTTTGATCACCTGGCCTTCTCCTACTGTAAATTCTAAAGGTTCGCGGCCTTCAGAACTGTCAAAAGTATCACCGTTATTAAGTTTTCCATGATAGTGAACTTTTATTTTGTCACCAGTTTTTACCTCTTCCATTTTTGATTTTTTTTTGAAGTCAACAAATAAATTCTATTCAGCATTTTGGGTTGTAAACTTCCAGTGCAACAAGCAGGTGGGCCGGGCTAAAAGAAGTAACTGAGTAGAGCGGCAAGGTAAAAACATTCTTTCATTTTCAGCCCATTAAGAAGGGATAATATTTTG
>JBDSBL010000087.1:0-3121 GCA_039921625.1 Chitinophagaceae bacterium | reverse complement strand
CAGTAAGGATAATGCGCATTCTTTGCATTGCCGGTGCCGCCCAATATCGGGTGGAGTCTGTTGTAATATTTACATTGAAAGGACGATAATCCTCTGCTACGCGGTTAAAAACTTCTGTAATCTGTGCCGGATTCAAATTAGATGGGCCGCATATAATAGCATTAGTGCTAGTGTTCCAGCTAGTGCCACTAATGGACTGTCCATCAAAGTCAAGAAAAATAACTGCAGGTGCAGCAGAATAACTGTTGTAGGTAGGAGTTTGCGCAATGGTAAATAACGAAGCCAATAGCAAAAAGCACAAAAGCACCGTTTTGTTTTGATTTTTCATAACTGGATTAAAAAAAAGGATTGGAAAATTGGAATTGGAAATAGAAGAAAAATTCGAAAGTTAATTATTCATTGTAAAGATCATACAGGCTTTTCTTCTGCAAAATATAATGACCATTTTCTTGCGCTAATTCAAAAGCATCAATGTTGTTGAAACTAATAATGCGGCCACGGTAAGTTACCAGTCCATCAGTACCTGTTATTTTGGAAAAGGTGAAAGTAGCTCCGCGGCGGTTGGTACTTTTTACTACCACACTCTTAGTGGTTTCGTCCAGTGCATTTGATTTAGAAATAACAGTGCCCTGGTAGTTAATTCCATCACCCATTGGGAATGAAACACTTTTCCCGAGATCTGCATCCAGCAAGTGTTGCAGCTGTTGTACATTTAAGGAAATAGTTTCTGGAAGGTCTTCAAAAAGTTTGGGTTTGCGGTAATTCGGTTCGTTGAGTGGAATTGATTTTTCGTGTACCGGCCGTTGCGCAAAGGAGCCTACGCACAATAGGGTTAACAAGGCGCATAAGGCACCTTTTTTTAGGATTTTCATTAGATTTGGTTTTATAGGTTAAGGATACTTTTCACAGTTTTTACACTGCTGTTTTCATTAACGGTACGTGAGAACAATTTTTAGAAAAAAATTGCTGAAGTCAAAGTTTTTGCCAAACTAAAATTGAAAAATAAGGGTATTTGCTAATGAGCAGTGGGTAAAAACAAGCATCTTATCCGTAAATCAACGTATGCTCAATAAGCTCCGATGCTAAGCATCACAAGCGTACAGGCTTCTACAGCTTCTATTCCTTTTTCTTTTGCCATACGGGCCAGTTCTTCGTTTTCTGTGCCTGGATTAAAAATAATTCTATTAGGTTTTAAGCCTAAAATGTAATCGTAATACTCTTTTTGATTTTGACTATTTATGTATAGCGTTACAGTATCTACACCTTCCTCATTTTCCTGTGTCGTTTTTATTTCAGTACTTCCAATATTGCCTTTGCGCCGGCCAATAGCCAGTACTGGATGCCCGTGCTGGGTAAGTTTTTTTATTGCTAAATAACTATATCGTGATGGGTTCATAGAAGCTCCAAGTACCACTGTTTTTTTCTCCATTTTAAAAAAATTAAACACTTTAATTATGTACCCTTTAAAAAGGTTTTCCGTGTGTTTTCTTAATTACGAAACCGGCTAAGAATGGTAAAAATAAAAAAAGACGAATAAATAAATTACTTAGCATTTTATTTCCAAAAAAACCTTGCAAAATTCTCCCTGTTTCCAGGCGATTGCTAAATTCCTTTTGCCATATTGCTGTGTAGGCCTCTTCCATTTCCTTCCTTGATATGTTATGATCTAAAAACTGCCCGATAACAGAAGCCGCTAGCTTACTGCTGTGTAGTGCCATGCTCATTCCATTGCCGCACAGTGGCGCTATCATTCCTGCGGCATCTCCTAAGAGCAGCACATGATCCTGCACCTGATTTTTTTTGCTAAAGCTAATCTGGGCAATAGTTACAGGAAAATCAGCCACAAATTGAGCTTCCTTAAATAGGGAATGAAGAACCGGGTTTTGAAAAAGAATAGTTTTATTTAAAGCCTCCACTGAGCCACCACAATTTTTTAAATTATCCGCAGTGGTTAAGTAACAAAGACAATACTTATCTTCTTCTATTTTGGACAATCCGCAATAGCCATCTTTAAAATTATGCAGCCCAATAAGGTTGTGAGGCCAGCCTCCTTTTACATGATATTTTACTCCTAAAAAATTATTTATCCGAGGGTTTTTTCTTGCAATAAAACTTCGCTTCCACTTTACATCCAGGTTGCTTCGCTTGCCAAAACTGCCACAACAAACAGTGGCTTTAATAGATGTAGTGGACGTGTTCTTTGAAATAAATTGAACATTAAAATGCCCATCAAATGGTACATCGGTTACCTTGGTTTCCTCCATCAAAGTGACGCCAGCTTCCTTTGCAATACCGGCTAGTAAATGGTCAATGGTATAACGGCTAATGCCGAAGCCACCAAGCGGTAATCGGCTGCTGACAATAGTTCCATCCGGTGCACTTATTTGCAAGGTGTCAATGATCGGCAACTTCATTTCAGCCAAAGGCAGACCAAGGCTCTGTAAAAAATCCCAGGATTCAAGACTAATATATTCTCCACAAACTTTATGAAACGGATATTTTTCTTTTTCAAATAAAATAACCCGAAAGCCTTTTTTAGCTAATTGTATAGCGCCAGCAAGGCCTGCAAGACCTCCGCCTAAAATAGCAACATCATATTGATCATCTAAATCAACCATTAGTGTACACATGTAAGCAACCAGCGAAAGGCCCATTGCCAACTAATAGTAAAGTTAGTGATGCCTGCTTCTTTAAATATGTCTTGCCATTCCTCTTTTGAAAATCCGCGTAAAACAGATAGTGGGGCATCATTCTTTACGAGGTAACTTTTTGAAAAAATAGTCGTCAGCAATTTTATGGAGTGATAAGCTAATGGATGGCGTTGCAGGTCATTAATAAAAAACCCTGATGTTGCATTTTTAAATTTCCATTGCATCATTTGCACCAGTTCGTCATGTGAAAAATGATGGCAAAAAAGGGAAGAAAAAATAATGTGAGGAGGTTGGGGAAATACTACCGTTTTATAATCGGAACAAATAAATTGGATGCCTTTATTTTGTGGTTGGCTTTTAGCAAACGTTACACATTCCGCATTTATGTCAATACCAGTAAAATAGGCATTCACAGAATGTTTTTGAGCCCATTTTTTAAGCACCCTCAGGTTATCTCCGCCGCCGCTCCC
>JBDSBL010000086.1:0-30562 GCA_039921625.1 Chitinophagaceae bacterium | reverse complement strand
CCAACTGTATCTGCAAGTGAAATAATTTTGATCCCTTTTTCTACCAATTTAGCCACCCATTGGTACACTAGTTCTTCAGAGTATTCATCACCATACGGATTACCAAAGCCCATTGAAATATATACTACCAATTCTTTTTGTGTGGCTAAACAAATCTTGTTTATTTCTTCTACTCGTTCAACAGCATCAGTGATGGTGCCATTAGTATTGCGTAACTGGAAAGTGGGCGAAATGGAAAATGGAAAACCTAAATAATCTATTTTATGAAATTTCGATGCATCTTCTGCACCTCGTACATTGGCCACAATGGCCAGCAATTTTGTGTTGCTATTTTCTGTGTTTAAATGACCTAGCACATCCGCCGTATCTTTCATTTGCGGTATCGCTTTGGGAGAAACGAACGATCCAAAGTCAATGGTATCAAAACCAACTTTTAATAAGCTGTTGATGTATTCAATTTTAGTTTCGGTTGGTATCATTTCTTTCCAACCTTGCATCGCATCCCTCGGACATTCAATCAATTTTACCATGGGGGAAATAAATTTGAGTTATTATTTGAGTACGAATAATTCTAATTAATAAGTCGCTGGTTCATGGCTTCATACAATATCATTCCTGTGGCCACAGACACATTGAGCGATTCAAAGTCTCCAACCATTGGAATTTTAAATTGTTCGTCACAAGTTTTTAATAAGGCCGGGTAAATACCTTTTTCTTCGCCTCCCATTACAATAGCCACTGGTTCTTTAAAGTCTATTTGATGTACTGCCTTAGTTGCTGTCATCTCGCTTGCAAGTACTTTTATTCCGTTTAGATGCAATTCATCCACTGCTTTCATTAAGCTATTCACCCGGCAAACAGGTATTTTTTCTAAAGCTCCTGCGGAGGTGAGCACAGCATCTTCATTTAAAGCACCGACTCCTTTGTCTGGAATGATGATAGCTTGCACCCCTGTGCAGTAAGCAGTTCTGGCAATGCCACCAATATTTCTAATATCTGTAATGCCATCCAATATTAAAAACAGCGGAACCTCGCCTTTATCCACCACCCACGATATCACTTGCTGTAAATCCTGATATTCAATCTTTGAAATTAAGGCTACCACGCCTCCATGTTCACCTGCATTAAACCCATTGAGCTTTTCTACCGGTACATAATTTACCGGAATGACATGCTGGGCAGCAATGCGTCTTATTTCATCCAAAAGATCTCTGTACCCATTGCTTTGAAGGTATATCCGGTCTATTTGCTGGCCCCCATTAATGGCCTCTACTATGGCCGCCCTGCCTACAAGCAGTGAACTTTTTTTTGGCCGGTGTTGCGGTCTAAAATTTTTCAAGTATCAATATTTTATGCGTTTATCTAAACTAAATGTGAGGACTTCTTTAATGATTACTTTGGCAAAGTTCAGTGACAAAGGATTTAGTATAAAATTAAATTCGGAGGGAATGATAACAGACGGAACTTTTAAGGCAATGATATTTTTATCCTCCAATAATCGGGTTCCTAACAATTTAGTTTCTTCCGGTGTAGGTACCTCCTGCCAATTGGATGGTAATTCTTTTGGTAGAATTTCAAACCAACTGTTTTCCGGGATTTCAAAAGAAGTAATGGAAAGTGAAAGTGGCATTTCCTGCAGCCGCACATTGGCCGCATATTCCAACACACATAAAGCTTTGCTTTCTGAAGTATACAGACACGGGCTACCTATTTTGTTCCAACGGCCGCCATGCAGTTTTGCTCCTTCACCCGTCATTGAATCTGCATAACGGGAATGGCCTAAATGGTAAACCAACATCAGCTGTACACTCCGTACTCTATGCGCCCTACCAAATGCTTTACTTCTTCCATCCCATACAGGGTATCTAACATACTCAATGGATTGATACCTCCTAAAGAAGTATTGCTGGTTTTCATCCAAAGATTGAAACGTTCCTTGCTTTCGAAAACCTGGTAACCATAAGAGTAGATATCAGCAAGTAATAAAAGCCTTTCACTCACGGAAAGATCAAATTTGTCTTTACCTTTTTTATTGTGCAAAGTGGCTTTGGCAACCGAAAGTACTTTTGCCAGGGTATCATAATCAAGGCCTGTTTGTTCTTTTAAGTTTTCTAATTCCTCCTTTGAAATGCCTTCTTTTATGGCATCAATCTTTTGATAACTGCTCCATAAGTACACAGGAATTACTTTGGATTTTCCTTTTTCAGGATAAACCTTCTTGAGTGGGTTTCTGGCTCTGTAAGCCACCGCAGCTTCTTCTACATTAGCCATAAATATAATTTTGTACTAAGTTAAGTATAATATTTGACTATAAAATAAAGCTTAAAAAAAACCACCTGATTGGTGGTTTTTATTTTTATTTAAGTCCAAAGGCTTTGCGCACTTTGGTTACATAATCTAATTTTTCCCAGGTAAATAATTCTACTTTCTTTTTTATCACCTTACCATCTGGCGTACTAAATTCTTTTGTTACTACTTCTGATTTACGGCCCATATGCCCATAAGCTGCCGTTTCTGCGTAAATAGGATTCCGCAATTTCAACCGCTGCTCAATAAAATAAGGACGCAGGTCAAAAATCTCAGACACTACTTCAGCAATCTGGCCATCGGTCATATCTACCTGAGCAGTTCCATAAGTATTTACATTGACACTTGTGGGTTGGGCCACCCCTATTGCATAAGAAACCTGAACTAATATTTCATTGCAAATGCCCGCAGCCACCAGGTTTTTTGCTATATGACGCGTAGCATAAGCTGCAGACCGATCAACTTTACTAGGGTCTTTGCCGCTAAAAGCACCACCACCATGTGCGCCTTTGCCCCCATAGGTATCTACAATTATTTTACGGCCCGTAAGTCCTGTGTCGCCATGCGGTCCACCAATTACAAACTTTCCTGTCGGATTAATATGGTATTTTATATCGTTGTTAAAAAGCTTTGCATATTTTTTATATTTAGCCTTTACTCTTGGAATTAGGATAGAGATAATGTCTTTTTTAATTTTGTCTAACATCCTCTCCTCTGTGTCAAAATCATCATGTTGGGTAGATACTACAATAGCATCAATACGAATAGGCTGATTGTTATCATCGTATTCCAGCGTTACCTGGCTTTTAGCATCTGGTCTTAAATATTTAATTTGTTTTCCTTCGCGACGTAATGCGGCTAATTCCTGTAATATTTTATGTGCCAGGTCCAAAGCAAGCGGCATATAATCTTCGGTTTCGTTGGTAGCATAACCGAACATCATTCCCTGGTCACCGGCACCTTGTTCTTCTTTATTCTTCTTATCTACTCCTTGGTTAATATCTGAGGATTGCTCATGGATTGCAGAAAGGATACCACACGAATTGGCTTCAAACATATATTCGCTTTTGGTGTACCCAATTTTTCGAATAACGCCACGAGCAATTTCCTGCACATCCAGGTACGCCTTGGATTTTACTTCGCCTGCAAGTACTACCTGACCTGTAGTTACTAATGTTTCGCAAGCCACTTTTGATTGTGGGTCAAAGGCAAGAAAATGATCAATAAGAGCATCAGAAATTTGATCGGCAACTTTATCGGGATGCCCTTCGGACACGCTTTCTGAAGTAAATAAATAAGGCATGTAAAGGAAAATTAGTTAATGATAATAAATCAGGGAGCAAATATAGTATCCCTATTCAAAGAAAGAAAGTGTTCTTAAAGCTTGGAATAAACTATTCTTAACCGCATAGGCTGTGTGGGATGATTGCCACCGCCTAACCGAACCTGTCCAATGGCATAGGAAGAATTACCAAATAATATTCCGGCTATCTTAAAATCATCAATGTAATTATGAATAATAAAAGGACTGTATAACCTAAGATTCTGTACCGATTCTGTACCGTTTAGTACGTGCTGTATATACCGAGTTAAATTAAAACGCCAGGCGTAAATAGGATTACCAGAGGCATCAATAGTTTTTTTACCAATCATACCAAATGCAGCTGCATTGCCAAACTGAAATAATGGTTTTGCAGCTCCGGGGGCAGTTACCACATCATACGGAATGGTATGGAAACGCTTGTTTACTGAATCGTAAGCATCCAAATAAAGAATATCAGGAGGCAAAAATTTAGCTGCTGAGGTATTGTAAACCTGCTCCATAATAAGCTCCGCACGATGTACAATTCTATTATTCAGGTTGCGAAGTCCAGGAATAGAAATGGTGGCAAATGTGCCTGGGGTGTTTTGTATAAAGACAAGATTATCCGGTGTTGTTCCTCCTTGGTAAGAAGCTAATTCGGAACCTGAATAATCTCTTTTAATATAATTAGCAGAAGCAGAAGTAAGCGTTGTTTTCAAATAAGATACGGTATCTATTGTTCTGCCGTTCTTATACCGATAGTAAAAAGCAACTTTTGTATTCGTATCTGAAAGGTTAATGCCCACTAAGCCATTGGCAGATCCACTACTTTGTGGCACTACTGCAAAGCCATTAAATTTACTTCTGAAAATAGAATCATTTTGAAATTCGCGGCTTGAATCAAATGCTAAAATTCTTTGACCAAAACTGTTATCCAATTTTATTCGCAACTGATTGGATGCCCGCTCAAATTTTGGAAAAATAGAATCATTTAGTGTGTAAGGGAAAAAGGAGTAAGTAGATGAAAGTGATTGGCCAATGGCTATGTTATTTTTCCTGATCATAAAGCTGGAATCATAACGAAAACTCTTATTAGTTGCTACTTCAAATACTTTCACGGATTGCATAGCATTTGAATCACCGTAAAATGTATTGACCCCTAACACAAGCACTACAGAATCTAAAGAGATCAAACTATCTTTCTTAAAAGGAAATGAATATGGATAAAGACCAGGCTTTAGCTGAAAGAAAATAGATCCTTCTGTTTTTCCGAATAGCGGATCATTTATACTTCCTAAAAATTGCTGATCACTGCCTGTGCTCCGGGTAGAGTCTTGCAAATCAGAAAATAACTCATTGAAGGCTTCTACCTGTATAGTTGTATCAAAAGTAGTTACGTTATCTACGGCAGGAATCAGGTTGCCACCGAGTACAGTTGCTTCATTGATTTTTTTGCAGGAAGTAAAGATGCTTGCGGAAAATAAAAAGAAAACCAGCGAGAAAATAACTAATCGGTGCTTGATCACGAATAAATATTGTCAGTGAAAAAATTACTTGCTCGCAAGGTCGTTATACAACTGTAAATAGTCTGTTAAATCAGAATCTGCGTTGAATGGCAAAGTCTTTTTTCCTTTCACTTTTGTAAATTCTTCTACCAGTTTTTTATCAATATTATCACTGCCAAAAGTAATGGCATCTGCAAAGGAGGCAGCACCACGAAACATTGCAGGATTAGTAGCATCTTTAAATTGTTCCAGATCTTTTTCTTTTACTGATGCATGGATCAATGCCTTTTTTATAAAGTCGGCGCCCAACTTTTCTTTAAAGGTTGTTTGACCAATCGTATAAACTACTTTGCTATGTGCAAACACAGGCTCTTTTTTGTAAACGGTTTTAAGATAAGCCGGCACTAATCCTGTCATCCAGCCACTGCAATGAATAATATCTGGAGGCCATCCAAATTTCTTTACAGTTTCTAATGCGCCTTTGCAATAAAAAACGGTGCGAAGTCCATTATCATCAAACCATTTTTCATTATCATCCGTAAAAACATGTTTTCTTTTAAACAGGTCTTCATTGTCTAAAAAGTAAACCTGCAACCTTGCATTGGGCAAAGAAGCTACTTTTATCTGCAACGGAAAATCTTCATTATCTATAGAAACATTAATACCTGAAAGGCGCACTACTTCGTGCAGCCGATGACGGCGTTCATTGATTGTGCCAAAACGGGGCATAATGCAACGCACCTCAAATCCATTATCATTTGCTTTTATTGCAAGCTTATTGACCACCTCCGAAAACTCTGTAAGTTCCAGGTAGGGAGACATTTCGTTGGCAATAAATAAAATTCTTTTCTTTGCTGACATTGTAAGCCCGTTTAAGTACGTGTTAAAAAAGGTTTGCAAAGTTAACCATTTATTTAAAACGCTATACCTTATTCCATCTTCACCTTTTCTGAATGATTTTATTTAAAAAAGCCACCGACCTAACCGCCTTTGTGACAAGCCAGAAATTGGTAAATAAGAGCATTGGTTTTGTGCCCACCATGGGAGCACTTCATCAAGGTCATTTATCATTGCTGCAACAATCCTCAAAACAAAATGACACTACCATTTGCAGCATATTTGTAAATCCAACTCAATTCAACAATGAAGATGATTTTATAAAATACCCCGTCACTATTGAAAAGGATATTCAATTGTTGGCGGAGATAGGTTGCACTGCACTTTTTCTTCCGGATAATGAAGAAGTGTATCCCCACGGCCATAGTAAGAAAATTTATGACCTTGGAGAATTGGAATTTATACTGGAGGGTAAATTTCGTCCGGGACATTTTCAAGGTGTGTGTGAAGTTGTTGATCGTTTATTGACCATCGTGCAGCCGCATCAGATTTATTTAGGACAAAAAGATTTTCAGCAATGTATTGTTATTAAAAAAATGATTCGAGATGTATTTAATAATTCCATTAAAGTCAATACAGAACATACGCTCCGCGAGGAGGATGGTCTTGCTATGAGCAGCCGCAACCTTCGGTTAACAAAAGAAGGCCGTGAAAAAGCGCCAGCAATATATGGTGCACTTCAATATATAAAACAACATTTGGGTGAAAAGGAAGCGGATGTGGTCACACAGGCAAAAAAGATTTTAAGTGACGCACAGTTTTCAATTGATTACGTGGAAATAGTAAATCCAAAAACATTGATGCGTACAGCAAATGAGGTAGAACCTAAAGTAGTACTTATTGCGGCCTCGCTGGAAAGCATCAGACTCATTGATAATATGATGCTTTTATAAAACTTGTTTTTGTACATAAAATCTGTAAAAATTTATAAAATTAGATGCAAGTACCAATCATTCATTTTTGGTTTATGATAGAGCATCACTATTTTAGAGTTTGATGAAAAAAAGAGTAATAACCCTGCTGCAGTATCTTTTTTTCATAAGCCTTGGTATTTTTTTCGTTTGGCTTACGGTAAAAGATATTACTCCTCAGGAGTGGCAACACATTCGGTGGTCGCTTATTAACGCAAGGCATTGGCTTTTTTTTCCTGCCCTCGTTATGTTGCTTTTAGCTCATTTTAGCAGAGCACTTCGTTGGAAAATATTAATGGAGCCATTAGGGTACTCCCCATCTACGTTTAATGTATTTGCCGTGGTAATGATTGGCTACTTGGTAAATGCAGGGGTGCCGCGCTTAGGAGAAGTTGTAAAGTGTACACTACTCTCCCGATATGAAAAAGTAAGAGCGGATCGCCTTGTAGGGACTATTGTGGTAGAGAGAGTAGTAGATATGATTTGCCTCATCATCGTTTTTGTTTTAGCCCTTATTTTTCAAGGACATATTATTGGCAATCATGTTTCAACTTTAATCAACAAATTTTTTCAGGATAAGAGCGGTCACTTCTCCGGTACCAAACTTTTTTATGTCCTGTTCTCTATGGTTGCCTTTGCTATTATTTTATATTTTCTATTTAAAAAATTAGGGCACATTGATATCATCGTTAAAATAAAGAATGTATTAAAAGGCATTGTTCACGGATTAACCAGCATCCGGTACATAAAGCACAAAGGCTTATTTCTGTTTCATACCGTACTTATTTGGACATTTTACTTCTTGAGTACAACAGTTGGTATTTATGCCATACAGGAAACCAGCCAATTTGGTATGGGGGCTGGCCTTACCACCCTTGCTGTTGGTAGTGTAGGCATGATCATCTCACCCGGAGGTATTGGAGCTTATCCTCTTTTTGTGGCCAACTTAATTGGATTATACGGGGTGGATGTAAAAACAACCGGCATGGCACTTGGCTGGATGCTTTGGGCTTTTCAAACAGTGGTTATCCTAATTGGCGGCATCATTTTTACTGTATTGTTTTCAGTTTACAACAAAAAAAATAAAACCATTGAGAGCAGCCCAAACGATACAGAATAAATTACTTACACCCGCAGATCTTTTAAAAAAAATAGCTCAGTGGAAGGTTTTAAATAAATCCATTGCCTTCACCAATGGTTGCTTCGATATTTTGCATCAGGGGCATATAGCATCCCTTATGGAGGCGGCTTCTCATGCCGATTTTTTAATCGTTGGCTTAAATACTGATGATTCAGTAAAAAAGTTAAAAGGGCCACTTAGGCCCATAAATAAAGAGCAATCAAGAGCCTTGGTATTAGCTGCACTTTGTATGGTAGATGCAGTGGTATTATTTGGAGAGGACACACCAAGAGAATTGATCATTCAATTAAAACCAGATGTATTGGTAAAAGGCGGAGATTATAAAATAGAAGAAATTGCCGGGGCAACGGAAGTGCAATCCTGGGGTGGAAAAGTAGTTATAAATCCCACGTTACCCGGATATTCCACTACGGATATAATCAATAGGACAAGCGCACAATAAGAGTGGTGTTAGGACGCCAACAAGTTGTTGCTTATTTTTAGCGTCTATTATGGCTTTGAAAAGAAAAACAATTCCCCGGGATATTAGCTGGCTATCGTTTAATGGCAGAGTGTTGCAAGAAGCAGCAGACCCCACCGTACCCCTTCGCGAACGCATTAAGTTTTTAGGTATTTTTTCCAACAATATGGATGAATTTTTCAGAGTGCGAGTCGCCACTTTGAAAAGAATGATACAGGTTGGCAATAAAAGTAAAATGCACCTGGAAACAAATCCTGATGAAATTTTAGAAGATATTCAGGCAACTGTTCTAAAGCAGCAAACTGATTTTAATTTAATATGGTCGGGTATCATTGAAGAATTAAATAAGGAAAAAATATTCTTAGTTACTGAAAAAGAATTGAATGCAGAACAGGCCGCATTCGTTACCCGGTTTTATGAAGAAGAAGTAAGTCCGAGTATGATTCCTTTGATGATTGAAAGCATTCCTGACTTTCCATACCTCCGCGATAAATCTATTTATCTGGGAGTGGTCATGTCTCAAAAAGAAAGCGTTTTAAAAAGAAAGTATGCCGTAATAGAAGTGCCTACAAGAGTTGTGGATCGTTTCCTTATTCTTCCTTCTCCAGAGGGCGAGCACCATATAATGCTATTGGAAGATGTCATACGACACAACCTTCCGGACATCTTTCGTTTTTTTGGATATGATGAATATGTGTCGCATATATTTAAAGTAACCCGCGATGCTGAAATAGACATTGACAGCGACATTTCTACAACTCTTATTCAAAAAATTGAAAAAGGATTAAAGAACAGACGTAAAGGAAAACCAGTACGATTTGTATATGATAAAGAAATGGATCCGGGTTTGTTAGAGTTTCTTTTCCGGCGGATGAACCTGACCAAAAGGGACAACCTGATACCGGGAGGACGCATACATAATTTCCGTCATTTCATGGATTTTCCAAAGGAGGTTTTTCCAAAAAGCAACACGGTGCGCAAACCTTTGGAGCATCCGGAATTAATAGAAAAAAGAGTGACTGACGTCGTAATGGAAGGAGACATCATGCTTCATTTCCCATATCATTCTTTCAACCCGGTTATTGATTTGCTTCGCGAAGCGGCTATAGATCCGGATGTAACAGCCATCAAAATTACCTGCTACCGGGTGGCAAGCCAATCAAAAATTATTAATGCATTAATTAATGCAGTACGTAATGGAAAGCAGGTAACTGTCATGCTTGAATTGCGGGCTCGCTTTGATGAAGAAGCAAATCTTGAATGGAAAGAAAGATTGGAAGATGAAGGTGTAAAGGTTTTAATTGGCATACCGAATATGAAGGTTCACGCCAAACTTTGTATGATCCGCAAACGATTATCTGACCGCATTATCCATTACGGTTTTGTGAGTACAGGCAATTTAAATGAAAGCACTGCCAAGGTATATGCAGACCATTGCCTGCTTACATCCAACAAGGATATTATGGCAGATGTAACCCGGATTTTTAACTACATCGAACACTTTAAAACCGGTACCCATTTTTTAAAAGCATGCAATACGTTGATACCAAGTCCGGAAATAATTCGAAGAGAATTGTACCGGCTAATTGGCAATGAAGTAAAAAATGCACGTAAGGGAAAACCGGCTTCTATTATTGCGAAAATGAATTCGCTTTCAGATGAAAAATTAATTGATCTTTTGTACGATGCAGCACGGGAAGGTGTGGAAGTAAAATTAATTGTTCGAGGCATATTTTGTATGCTAACGGAAAATGAGAAATTCAAAACTCCAGTGACTGCTATCAGCATTATTGATGAATACTTAGAACACGCACGGGTTTGGATATTTCACAATGGCGGCAAAGAAAAATGCTATATATCTTCTGCCGACTGGATGGTGCGCAACCTGGATCACCGGGTAGAAGCTACTTGTCCTATTCTGGATGAAAAAATTCAAAAAGAAATAAAGGATATATTAAACATTCAGTTAAGCGACAATGTGAAAGCAAGAATTTTAAATAATGAATTAACCAATGAATACGTTCCTGCTCACGGTACAGAACTTATTCGTTCGCAAATGGAAACCTTTCATTATTTACAAAACAAATTGATTGTAAACAAGCCGAATAAAACAGTAGAAAATTTTGAAATTAGCAGCCATTGATATAGGCAGTAATGCCTGCAGGTTATTGATACAGGATGTGATTGTAAGCCCGCTTGGGAAAGTAGATTTTGTAAAGGTTGCATTAGTAAGAGTTCCTTTACGCCTTGGTTTTGATGTGTTTGAATCAGGTAGCATTTTACCGCACCGGGCTGAGATGTTGTTAAACACAATGAAAGCTTATAAGTTGCTTTTAGATGTGTATGAAGTGGAACATCTTAAGGCATGTGCCACCTCTGCCATGCGGGATGCAAAAAATGCGGATGAACTGATAAAAGGAATTGAAAAAGAAACCGGCATTGACATAAAGGTAATTTCCGGGCAAGATGAAGCTTCTTTTATTTATGAAAATCATACGGCTGAAAAATTATATAAAGACAGTTCTTATTTATACATAGATGTAGGTGGCGGCAGCACGGAGCTTACGTTATTTAATGGCGGAAAAATAGTTTGTAAAGAGTCTTTCAATATTGGTACTATCCGGTTATTAAAAAATCAGGTTCCGGAAAATACTTGGGAAGAATTAAAATCTTTTATCACAAAAAAAATAGCGGCTACACCAAATTTAAAAGCAATTGGGTCCGGAGGAAATATTAATAAAATATTTTCCCTATCAAAAAGAAAAGAAGGAAAAGCACTGCCCATAAGCCTTTTGCAGGATTACTATAAAGAGTTCATGGCCCTGACCGTACCGCAGCGAATTGCTTTCTACCAATTAAGAGAAGACCGGGCAGATGTAATAGTTCCTGCCTTGCTCATTTATTTAAATGTAATGAGGTGGGCAAATGCATTGGAAATTTATGTACCTAAAATTGGTTTGGCAGATGGTCTTATCCATATCTTGTATGATGAGGTAATGGCAGTAAAAAATGGCCCAGCCTCCACCCTTCCTACCGCTTAAGTTTTATTTATTGTTTAGGTTAAAAATTTAAAAATGAGCATCAACGCAGACATTAAACGGATTACTACCAACACCCTTTTAAAGATGAAAGCATCCGGCAAAAAAATAGCGATGCTCACTGCTTATGATTATTCATTTGCCAAACTGTTTGATGAGGCAGGTATTGATGTATTGTTGGTGGGCGACTCAGCTTCCAATGTAATGGCCGGACATGAAACTACCTTGCCTATCACGCTGGATCAAATGATTTACCATGCCTCATCCGTTATCCGGGGCGCACAGCGTTGCCTTGTAGTGGTTGATCTTCCTTTTGGTTCGTACCAATCCAATAGTGACATTGCTCTTGCATCTGCCATTCGAATAATGAAAGAAACTGGCGCTCATGCTATAAAATTAGAAGGTGGTTCTGAGGTGTTGGAATCAGTAAAAAGAATAATTTCTGCAGGAGTGCCGGTGATGGCACACCTTGGTTTAACCCCACAATCAATATATAAATTTGGCACTTATAACGTACGGGCCAAAGATGAAAAAGAAGCCGCAAAATTAAAAGAAGATGCAGCGCTACTACAAGAGGCTGGCTGCTTTGCTCTCGTGCTGGAAAAAATTCCAGCTTCCCTCGCCAAAGAAGTTTCTGAAAGTTTGCTGATACCTACCATTGGTATTGGAGCCGGAAATGATTGCAATGGACAAGTGTTGGTAATGCACGACATGTTGGGTATTAATATTTCCTTTCGCCCAAGGTTTTTGCGTCAATATTGCAATTTGCATGAGCAAATAACAGGGGGTGTAAAAAAGTATATTGATGACGTGCAATCCGGCGACTTTCCCAACAGTTCCGAATCCTATTAAATGCATTACTGAAAGGCCTTTTATATTTGCAACTGTTATTGCAGAATATGTATAAAAAACACGTTGCTATTTCCATTGGTTTTCTTTTGTTTTTTGGAGCTATCTCTTATGGCCAATTAACAGAAGTTGCCTTGGACCCTGTTACAATCACGGCTTCGCCCAACCCGATATCCCTTTCTAAAACAGGGCGAAATATTTTGGTGATCAATGGGGATAAAATAAAGAAATTGCCCATAAATAGTATTGATGAATTGCTTCGCTACCTACCCGGTATTGAAGTGCAGGCGCGGGGCCCAATGGGTAGTCAAAGTGATTTTGTTTTACGTGGAGGCACCTTTCAACAGGTGTTGGTAATATTAGACGGTCTTAGAGTAAATGATCCGCTTACCGGTCATTTTAATAGCTATATTCCTATTACACCATCTGAAATTGATCGAATAGAAATATTAAAAGGAGCCTCATCTGCTATATATGGAACAGAGGCTGTGGGCGGAGTTATACATATCATTTCAAAGTCATTTGCTAAAAAAGAAGGGGTTGATATAAGCAGCGGAGACGGCCATTTTATGGCAGGTCAGTACGGATTAATAAATGGTGCATCAAGCGTTTTTATACGGAAAGGTAAAAATGCCTTTAGTGCCGGTGTTTTATCCAACAATGCAACTGGCCAACGGCAAAGAGGCATTGATGGCTTCTTTCATAACAATACCTATTCTGTTTCGGCCCGTCATCAATTTTCCGACCATTGGCAATTGGCCATTCGGTCTTCTTTTGATGACCGCTCATTTGCTGCGCAAAATTTTTACACTACATTTTTATCAGATACCGCTGCAGAAAAAGTGAAAACATTTTGGAACCAGATAAAAGTTGACTTTCAAAAATCTAAAAGCGTTTTTTCTGCACAGGTAGGATACAAAAAAGCTAATGATCATTATCTTTTTAATCCCCATTCCATTGCCAATGAAAATAGTTCGCAACTCATGCAGGCACTCACTACGTATGCTTACCACCTAGATGAAAAAACAGTACTTACCGGCGGAGCTCAATTTCAAAAAAGAAAAATTGCATCGAATGACCGCGGAAATCACACGGTGGATCAAAGTGCCGTTTTCGTTTTATTGGAAAGAGAAGTGGTAAAAGGTTTTTATATAAATCCTGCTGTACGGCTGGATTGGAATAGCCGCAGTGGCGCTGAGTTTGTGCCTCAGCTGAATGCTTCTTATCATATTAATCAGTGGCAGTTTAGAGGTAGTGCCGGAAAAACAATTCGCGAAGCCGATTTTACAGAACGATACAATAATTACAATAAAAACATGGTGCGAAGTGGCACCATCGGAAACCCCGATCTGGCGCTGGAAAGATCGTTTAGCTATGAGGGTGGAGCTGATTTATTTATAAAAAATGTTGCAAAAATCTCAGCTACTTATTTCCAACGAAATCAAAAAGATCTTATTGATTATGTTGCTACTTCGTATAACGACATGCCCAGAAAAGAAAATTTGATACCAGGTGGCACCTTTGCATTAGCAAAAAACATTTCTAAAGTAACTACTTCTGGGTTTGAAACAGATCTGCAAATAATCAAATCAATTAATAACAATAATCAAATTTGGTCAACGGTGGGCTTAGTACTCATAAGTTCCAAAAGTTCGGAAGCGGCGCCTTCCTTTTATATTACCTCACATGCCAAATTCCTTTTCAATTACAATGTATTATTTTCAAGCAAATACATAAATGTGGCTGTGAATGGATTGTATAAAGTACGTAATGCAAAATCTGCCCCGGCCATCAATGCAGCCATTACCAAAGATTACTTTTTGATGAATGCGAAAGCTGCTTTTTTTGTGGTTCCAAAAAAGGTCAGCATAGTGGCGCAGGTTGATAATGTATGGAATAGAAATTACAGCGATTTGCTGGGAAGCGTAATGCCAAGACGGTGGTGGATGATTGGTATAAATTTTAATTTATAAACTATTAATAATGCAGGATATTTTAAAACAACTAGGAATAGAAAGCAATAACGACGGGGCTTCCACGGGGCAGCATTGGATAGCAGGCGCGGGCAAGCAAATAATATCTTATTCCCCGGTGGATGGAAAAGAAATAGCAACCATCACCACCTGCGATGAAGCAGGTTATAATACGGTGATCGATACTGCTTCAAAAGCATTTTTATCCTGGCGTATGGAGCCTGCTCCAAAGCGTGGAGATATAGTAAGGCAAATAGGTGAATCATTAAGAAACAATAAAGAAGCCCTGGGCAAATTAGTTTCTTATGAAATGGGTAAAAGTTTGCAGGAAGGATATGGTGAAGTGCAGGAAATGATTGACATCTGTGACTTTGCTGTCGGCTTATCGCGACAACTGCATGGACTAACGATGCACAGCGAACGTCCGGGGCACCGCATGTACGAGCAGTGGCATCCCTTAGGTATCGTTGGCGTTATTTCCGCTTTCAATTTTCCGGTGGCCGTGTGGAGCTGGAATGCAGCCTTAGCCTGGGTTTGCGGCAATGTCATTGTTTGGAAACCATCAGAGAAAACACCACTGTGTGCTGTTGCCTGCCAAAAAATAGCGAGTGAAGTATTTAAGAAAAATGGGGTGCCGGAAGGGGTATCTAACTTAGTAATTGGTGAGAGAGACCTCGGGGAACGAATGGCAAATGATACCAAAATTCCATTGATCTCTGCTACCGGTTCTACTCGTATGGGCAAAGCAGTAGGAGCGGCCGTAGGGGCACGTTTGGGAAGATCCTTATTGGAATTGGGAGGAAACAATGCGATTATTATTTCGCCGGATGCAGACTTAAACATAGCGGTAACCGCCTCAGTTTTTGGAGCCGTAGGCACCGCCGGACAGCGCTGTACTACCACCCGCCGATTGATCATTCATGAATCTATCTACGATGCATTTAAAAATAAATTGGTAGCTGCTTATCAACAATTAAAAATTGGTGATCCTTTGGAAGAAGGAGTTCACGTAGGGCCATTGATCGATAAGGATGCCGTTCAATCTTATCTTACAACTATAGAAAAATGTAAAGAACAAAAAGGAAATTTTTTAGTGAAAGGAGGAGTATTGGAGGGCAAAGGGTTTGAAACCGGCTGCTATGTAACACCTTGTATTGCAGAAGTAGATCCTTCTTTGGACATTGTGCAACACGAAACATTTGCTCCTATTTTATACCTCATGAAATATAAAACTTTTGAGGAAGCCATAGCTATTCAAAATGGCGTTCCGCAAGGTTTATCATCTTCTATTATGACACTTAATCTTCGGGAAGCAGAACGTTTTCTTTCTGCTGCAGGATCTGATTGTGGTATCGCCAATGTGAACATAGGAACAAGCGGTGCAGAAATTGGTGGAGCCTTTGGCGGTGAAAAAGAAACTGGTGGTGGGCGTGAAAGTGGAAGTGATGCCTGGAGAGTGTATATGCGCCGGCAAACCAACACGATCAATTACAGCACTACGTTGCCGCTGGCACAAGGGATTAAATTCGACCTTTAACCAGGTTGTTAATTAACACAAACAAAATAAAACGAATGCCTTTTCACAAAATGGTATGAGTGTATTATTTTATTTTTACGGTTAACGTAAAAATGAATTTTAAATAAACTGTTTTTCATCATGAACTATGTAAAACGATCCGTACTACTTGCTGTATCCTTTGGTTTTTTAGGAAGTGCTTTTGCCCAAAATACAGCACCTAAGGGCTGGCATTTAAAAGATAGAGCTACTGATGGCTATTATGGAATAAGCCTTGACAAAGCGTATCAGGTAGTAAAAGATAAAAAAAGCAAAACGGTTGTCGTGGCAATTATAGATTCTGGTATTGATACGACCCACGAAGACTTACGACCAATTTTGTGGACTAATCCAAAGGAAATTCCCGGCAATGGCATTGATGATGACGGAAATGGTTATGTAGACGATGTACACGGATGGAATTTTTTGGGTGGCCGCGATGGTCGGAATGTAAAAGAAGATTCCTATGAAGCATCAAGAGTGTACCATAAGTACAAAGCTCAGTTTCAAAATATAAAAGATCCTTCTACTCTTTCTCCGGAGCAAAAAGGCATGTACGCCATGTGGAAGAAAGCGGGTAAAGACCTGGAGGTGGAGCCGGAAAGTGCGATGAACGTAATGCTTATCAAAAATGCATACCGGTCAGCATTGGCAGGCGATTCTATTTTAGTAAAAAAACTTAATAAAGCAGAATACAATGGTGCGGATGTAGAAAGCTATGTAGCGTCAGATGAGGAAGGTAAGGCAGCTAAAAAGAAAGTAATGATTCTTTATCAGGGATTAGGAATTGATATGGATCGCTCAAATAAAGAAGTACTTACTGAGATTGGAGATTACATTTCCGGTGAGGAAAGAAAAAGTGATGCCCTATTAAAAGCACCTCAGGATTATAGAGGTGACATCGTAAAAGATAATTATAACGACATCAATGATCGCTTTTATGGTAATAATGATATCATGGCAGGTACTCCTTTCCATGGTACCCACGTTGCCGGTATTATTGGTGCCGTGCGCAACAATGGTTTAGGCATTGATGGTATTGCCAATGATGTTCGGATCATGATGATTCGTGCCGTACCGGATGGTGATGAACATGATAAAGATGTAGCACTTGCCATTCGTTATGCTGCAGACAATGGTGCCCGAATAATCAACATGAGTTTTGGTAAGGGATTTTCCCCGGAAAAGAAATGGGTAGATGATGCAGTAAGATATGCCGCAAGCAAAGGTGTTTTATTAGTGCAGGCAGCCGGCAACTCGGCACAGGATATAGATACTACGGATAACTTTCCTACGGCTGTTTTTAAAGATGATGGCAAAAGAGCATCTAATTATATAACTGTTGGTGCTAGTGGCGATCCCAAAAATGGTGGCCTCGTTGCTTCTTTTTCTAATTATGGAAAAAACAAAGTAGATGTTTTTGCACCGGGTGTACAGATATACTCTTCTATCCCCGGAGGTAATAAATATGGTAACGCAGATGGTACCAGTATGGCGTCTCCAGTGGTAGCTGGCTTAGCTGCTTTTATTCTTTCCTATTACCCAGACCTTACCCCGCAACAATTAAAATATGTAATTGAAAAAAGCGCGGGCAAAACACCAGAAAAAGTAATCAATCCGGAAACTAAAAAGCCGGTTCCATTTACAGAACTAAGTGCCACCGGAGGATTGGTTAATGCATATGAAGCTATTAAACTGGCAGGAACTATAACAACTGACAAAAAAGTGGAGTTTACGAAACCCAAAACAACTATCAAAAAATCTAAAAAATCATAACAAAAGCCCCGGTTCATCCGGGGTTTTTTATTAGTACTTACTTTTTTAAATAACTTTAATTATTAGTTATAGTCAACAATTTAAAAGGTTTTTAAAATAGCTTATTCACACATAAGTAAACCGAATCGATTACTTACAATTAAAATTTTTCTCCATAATTAAATTTAAAATATGGCAAAGCCAGACCTAGCTTTAGTTCCACCTTATTACCACAATTATATAAACCTGGTAGCAGAGGATGATCTGCCAACAGCATTTAAACAACACCTTGCGGACCTTTCTTTATTACAGGCAATACCAGAAGAAAAGTGGGATTATCGTTATGCAGAAGGGAAATGGACCATTAGAGAACTGGTGCAACACATCATTGATACGGAGCGCATTTTTAGTTACCGGGCGCTGTGCATTGCCCGCAAAGACAAAACACCATTGCCTTCTTTTGATGAAAATCAATATGCTGCTGCTTCTAAGGCCAATAACAGAAGCACCTCTTCGCTACTTGGGGAATGGGAGGCGGTTCAAAAAGCAACCCAACAACTTTTTGCTTCATTTAATAAGGAACAATTGGAAGCAGAGGGAATAGCAAACCAAAAATCAATAAGTGTCCGTGCCATTGGTTTTATATTAATTGGTCATGCAAAGCACCACAACAAAATAGTAAAAGAAAGATATCTATAACTTACCCTTAGATATAAAGCATAAAAAAAGCCTGTTTTTAAAACAGGCTTTTTTTATCTAAATAATTAATTTAAAATGGCTTTAACACTTCTCTGCCATTATCAGGTTTCTTAGCAACATTTTGTTGACTTAGTATATCTTTTATTACATCAACTGCCTGATCTAAATAAACATCTTTACTTAAGAACTTCAACCATTGGTTGTATCGGTCTGCTTTGTCCTTATCAAGAGCTATGCGCTGTGCATCTACCTGCAGAAATGAAATATTTAATTCCTTATTTAATTTAAGTAACGTATCCATTTGGCGCACCACAGAACGAATCTTTTTTTGCTCTTCTTTAAATTTATTAATCTCCAAAGGATACTCTTTATCATTCTGCTGCGACAGCCATTCTGTATTCTTCTTTATCGATTGAAATGCAGGCGAAGTAGCTATCCGTGAATTACTCAGGTTTTTTATGGTTTGCAAATCATAACCTGAATTCCAAATTTTATAATTGGCTTTTGATATCTCATCCCAAGGCATGGCACTCTCATTGTCTTTTTCACGATAGTGCAAGTATTCGTATTGGTCAGGAATAATTACATCTGGCACTACACCTCTCAACTGAGTTGACCCTCCATTAATTCTATAAAACTTTTGTAACGTCAATTTCAAAGTGCCTAAATCTGAATTAGAGGATTGAAAATTCGATTCCGGATCAAGGCCAATGGCACGTTGTACGGTACCTTTTCCATAGGTGCTGGAGCTTCCAATAATTACCCCACGACCGTAATCTTGTATGGCAGCGGCAAATATCTCGGATGCAGAAGCACTGAATTCATTTACCATTACAGCCAATGGACCGCTATACAATACTCCATTGTCCTTATCACGCATTACCATTGGTTTGCCATCACGGTCCTTTACTTGTACAATGGGACCTTCATCAATAAACAAGCCGGCCATTTGTACTACATCATATAAAGAGCCACCACCATTATTTCTTAGGTCAATCACAATGCCATCTACTTTGTCTGCCTTTAGTTTCATCACTTCTTTTGCCACATCTACTCCACTGCGGGCACCATTAGCATTATCAAAGTCAGCATAAAATTCCGGTAAGAAAATGTATCCAATTTTAGAACCGCCATTATTGATAACAGCACTGCGGGCAAAGGTTTCATCCTGCACTATCTCATCTCTTATAAGCGATACGGTTTGCAAAGAACCATCTTTCTTTTTAAGTGTCAGTTTCACTTCAGATCCTTTTTTACCTCTTATTATTTTCACCGCATCTTCTACTACATAGCCGGTAAGTTCCACAGGAGGTTCATTACCCTGGGCTACTTTCATTATTATATCTCCTACTTCTATTTGGTGCGATTTCCATGCTGGACTTGCCGTAAGAACACTATTGATTTTAATATTTCCGTCGTCGTAAATAAGAGAAGCGCCAATACCTGAAAAGCGACCACTAAGTTGTTCATCAAAATATCTTTTTTCTACCGGCGGAAAAAACTCGGTGTATGGATCCATTGCTTGTGTGATGGTATTTACAAACAAAGCAAACTTTTCATCATTATTAAATTTGAAACGGTACCGATCAAAGGTGCGGTCCATTATTTTGCCTACTTTTTCACGAGCTTCTTTTTCAAGGGCAGCATCTGTTTGGGCTACAAAACCTTCTTTGCCCTTGCTTTTATCCCGAATATCCTGCAGTTCAACAAAACGATCAAGCGTTAAATATTTTAAACGCTTGCGCCAGTAATCTTTTAATTGAGCTTCGTTCTTAGCAAAAGGAATTTTTTTATAGTCTGTTACTATTGTTTCATTTACAGTGAAATCGAACGGCTTAGAAAGTAAGTCTTTATAAATCTTGGCAGATTCTTCTACTCTTTTATTAAATATATTGGCTGCCGCCACAAAAAACTCAACGGGTGCCCCTTTTATTTCATCATCTATTTTTGTTTCATACTTTTTTAATGACATCACATCATCCTGCAAAAAGATTTGCTTTTCTGGATCAAGTGCTTCCAAATAACTTTGAAAGATTTTCTTTGAAAAAGCATCATTAATATCTTTCGGGTTATAGTGGCCCTGGGTTAATACAATGTTGATACTTTGAAGGATACGTTCGTATTTTGTTGGAGGATCTGTTTTACCAGTTCCCATTGTTTTCACGGTCAAAAAAATACCACCAGCTAACATCACTAACAGTAAGGGAAGTCTTTTCATACTAAACAAATATTTAATTGCCTGAGGCATAAACCAAATTTAAGGTAAATAACAAGGTTTAAAAGCTTTGAAAACCTGTTTAACAAACGTTTTTGATGCACTGAAAGTTGCAATGCCTTTCAGCTATAAATTATTATTTCAATTTTGGAACCGAATTGTGTAACAAAAAATAAATAATGTTTTTCGCGGTTAAAATGCAGGGGTCTGTATATATGTTTTCATTATTTTTGCACCTCTTTATGGTGGTTGTAGCTCAGCTGGTTAGAGCACTAGATTGTGGTTCTAGGGGTCGCGGGTTCGAGCCCCGTCTCCCACCCTTTTTTAAAAGCCTTGCATTTTCGCAAGGCTTTTTTATTACTTTCATTACCACACCTCCCGTTCATCTGATAAAATTACCAATTAACATTTCTTAGGTTAATTATGGTTAACACAACTTCACTCTCAGATTTCTGTCGGCTACCTTCGCATTCATTTTAAAAAATATACTCTTAAAAGTTAGCGTAATGAAGATTTTAGTTTTATTAATGTGCACTTTAGCCTCTTTTTCGCTTTTTGCACAAATGCCTGGTGGCATGCCCAACCGGGGAGGCCAACAGATGTCAGGAAGGTTTTATGGAAGAATAGTAGATGCTGCTAACAAAGGAATTGAAGCCGCTTCAGTTACTTTGGTTACAGATAAAATGGACACGGCCACCCGCCATAAAAAAGAAGTGATCGTAGGTGGCATGCTCACTTCAGCCAATGGAGATTTTAGCATTGAAAATGTACCTGTAATGGCGCAATACCGTATAAAAATTACTGGTATTGGTTACAAAAACATTGAAAATAAAGTTTCCTTTGAAATGCCTAAAGGAGCCACTGGCAATCCTTCTGCCATGCTTGGAGCCTTAGACAAAGACCTTGGAAATTTAAAATTGGAGATTGATGATAAATTACTGCAAGGGGTAACGGTAACCGCTACCAAGCCTTTGTTGCAAATGGGCATTGACCGTAAAATATTTAATGTAGATAAAAACATTGTATCTCAGGGAGGAACGGCGATTGATGTAATGAAAAATGTACCCTCTGTCTCTGTAGATATTGATGGAAATGTAACCCTAAGAAATAGTGCACCTACTATTTTTGTAGATGGCCGCCCAACAAACTTGACCCTGGAGCAAATACCAAGTGATGCTATTGAAAGTGTAGAGATCATCACCAACCCTTCCGCCAAGTTTGATGCATCTGGTGGTACCGCAGGTATTTTAAATATTGTTTTAAAAAAGAATAAACGAGTTGGTTATAGTGGTAATATCAGGGCCAATGTTGATTCCCGTGGCAAAGTAGGCGGAGGCGGAGATGTAAATGTGCGCCAAAACAAAGTGAACTTTTTTGCCAATGCAATGGTAAGTCAACGCAAATCAATTAGTACCGGTTCTACCATTCGGCAGACTTATGATTCTCTTCGTACGCGTTCTTCTCAAATGGATAAGAACACCATGAATGGTTTATTTGGTTTTGGCCGTGGTGGTTTTGATTTTTTCATCAATAACCGTAATACTATCACGCTGAGCGGATCATTGGTTAGAGGTAAAATGTCTCCAAGTTCTGTGAGTGATATTTACATCAACGAAAAGAATTCTGACGTTGGTTATAACCCAAGGTTTTCTAATTCTACGTATAAATTTAAAAACACAGGATCTCAGGTAAGCTTCAAACACAATTTTCCAAAAGCTGGAAATGACCTGACTGCAGACGTTACCTACAATAAAGGAACTAATGAGAACAACTCGGTTATTCGTACCGAAAATTATGTGATGCCGAGCAGACAATTTAAAGGCATTTATAATCAGTTTCAAAACAGCATGAGCAACAATGAAAATTTTATTTTTCAATCAGATTATGCTAATCCAATCAATGACAAATCAAAATTTGAGTTAGGTGCAAGAGTTTCCATACGTAAGATCAATAGTTTGACTGACTATGTGATCAGCAGCAAAACAAGCTCCACAGCTTATACCAATGAAGATCGCGTGTATGCAGGTTATGGTACCTATACAAGCAAAATAAAAGACTTTGGATATCAGTTAGGGTTACGGGCTGAAAGCTCTATGAATGAAGGTGTTTTAAATGCAAAGCAATCTTACAAATCTAATTTTCCAATATCACTTTTTCCAAGTGTGTTTTTGAGCCAAAAATTAGATGATACGCAGGATTTGCAATTCAATTATAGCCGACGCATTAACCGTCCTAATTTTTTCCAATTATTTCCTTTTACTGATTACAGTGATTCTTTCAATATCAGCCGGGGAAATCCTAATCTGAAACCAGAGTTCACTAATTCTCTAGAATTATCTTATTCCAAATTATTTAAGAACCGCGACAACTTTATTGCCTCTATTTATTTTAAGAATACGAACAACCTAATTACCTCTTTCTTAAGAAGTGAAAATGATACCTTCTTAAAAAGAAATGTTTTAGTGAGCAGTTATATAAATGCTAACAGAAGCTATGTAACAGGCCTTGAACTAACCAGCAGAAATAAATTGGCCAAATGGTGGGATCTGACATCCAATGTTAACTTATTCTCTTCTAAAATAGACTTGAATAATCAACCGGATCCTGCACAGTTTTTTAGCTATTTTGTAAAAATTAATAACAGCTTTAAATTGCCTAAAAACTTTACGGTACAACTTTCTGGAGACTATCAGTCTAAAAGAACAACTTCTCCTGGCGGACGTGGAAGCGGCGGCGGTGGCGGTATGTACGGTGGTGGCATGTATGGTGGTGGAAGCGGATCTTCTGCACAAGGTTTCATCCGTCCTAATTACGGTGTAGATGCAGCGGTTAAATATGAATTTCTGAAAGACAAAAGAGCTTCATTGTCTATGAGTATGAATGATATTTTTAAGACTAAAAAATACGATTCACATATTGAGCAAAGTGGATTTTTTGTTCAGGACAGCTGGCGCCGTCGCGATGCACAAATGTTGCGTTTAAATTTCAACTACCGTTTTGGTAAATTTGATGCCAGCCTTTTCAAACGTAAAAACACACGTACGGAAGATGCAGGAATGGAAGGAGTGAATTTTAAACCATAATAAATACTTATTTAAAAACCCTGCACATCGCAGGGTTTTTTTTATGTCATAACGTTTACTTTTGACGCTAACTATGAACAAATTTGCCATTGTAGGTTGCGGCAAGGTAGCTGCCCATCACGCGGAAAATATTTTAAAAATTGGGACCCTTATTGCCGTTTGCGATTCAGATGTAGCAAGGGCTGATGCTTTTGCGGCCAACTATAATGCAAAACCTTATTACACATTAGAGGAAATGCTTTTGGCAGAAAAAGAAGTTAACATTATTACCGTTTGCACTCCATCGGGTTTTCATGCAGAGCATAGCATCAAAGCGTTGCAAAGTGGCAGGCATGTAGTATGTGAAAGCCCCATGTGTCTTACAACTTCTGCCGCCTGGCAAACAATTGAAACGGAAAAATTTTGTCGTCAAAAGTTATTTATTGTTACGGAAAAGCCTCACTATAAACTGGTGCATCAGGCAAAAAAATGGATTAGTGAAAATAGGTTTGGAAAGATTTACCAGTTTCAATTTTATGTCTGTATTAATAAACCAAAAGATTTTTTTACTGGATGGCAGGGCAAGCTTTTTCCTGCAGGTGGCAGCCTTTTTTCTGAATTTACACCTCATCTCAATCTTATGCTTTATTTATTTGGTGACGTGACATCTATTAATGGTTTTGCAGGAAATAGGTTTGACGAAAGATCCCAGATTGATGATAACGGAAGTATCTCCCTACAAATGGAAAGCGGTACCTCTGGTAGTTTTCAATGGTTGGTAAATAGTATGGTGAACGAAGAAGATATGGAATTAACGATCGTTGCGGAAAAAGGAGTTATACGCATTGGAGGAGCTTATTTAAATGAAGTAAGATACCAATCCGTTGATCCAATAATAACTGTGGATTTGGAAAATTTAGATAATAAAACATCACTAAATCAATACCAACACTTTTACGAGCAAATTGAAATTGCTTTAGAAAGCAAGGTGTCTTATTCTTCAGCATTAGAAGCTCTGCCGGTTATTCAATTGATTGAAAGAATTTACAAAGCGGTAGGTTTACCATCATATCATTCGGTGTGAAGCACATTTATTTTACGGTAACCAATGACCTAAATTTTGACCAGCGAATGCAACGGATATGTAGTTCGTTAGCTGCCAATGGCTACAAGGTTTCGCTGATAGGCAGAAGCGAGAAAAATTCTCTACCTCTTGCAAAAACATCCTTTCACCAACACCGGCTTTCACTCATTTTTAATAAAGGTTTTCTTTTTTATGCGGAATACAATATTCGGCTGTTCTGTTATTTATGGAGTAAAAAGATAGATGCAATTTGTGCCATAGATCTCGATACTATTTTGCCTTGCTTGCTACTATCCAAAATAAAATCAATTTCAAGAATATATGATGCGCATGAATTGTTTTGCGAAATGAAGGAAGTAGTGAGCAGGCCGTTCATTCGACGCATTTGGAAAGCGCTGGAAAAACGGACTGTGCCTCAATTTATAAACGGATACACGGTAAATAGCCCATTGAAATCAATTTTTAAAAAAGACTATGGAGTAGACTACTGCGTTATCCGAAATATGCCTTTACTTTCTTCCCCCCATTGCATTCAAAGCAAAGAAGATTTTATAATATATCAGGGCGCAGTGAATGAAGGAAGAAGCTTTGAAACGCTAATTCCTGCTTTTCAATTTATTGACTTACCACTGCACATCTATGGTGATGGAAACTTTTTAGTGGAGGCCAAAGCCATTGCAAATAAATTTCTTTTACAGGACAAAGTGGTTTTCAAAGGCAGCGCTTTACCGGCTGCCCTTAAGCAGATTACACCAAAAGCAATTCTTGGAGTGAACCTAATTGAAAATAATGGATTGAATAATTATTACTCACTGGCCAACCGGTTTTTTGATTACATCCATGCCGGTATTCCGCAACTATGTGTTGGCTATCCGGCTTATAAAGAAATTAATGATCAATTTAAAGTGGCCTATTTAATTGAGGACCTATCTCCTACAAATATTGCCACTTCTATAAACATTATTTTAAGTAATAAAGAATTGCAAAAACGGATGGCAGAAAACTGTAAAGAAGCAAGGGATATTTTTAATTGGCAGGAAGAGGAAAAAAGATTGTTGGACTTTTACCATAAACTTTTTTTAAGTGAATAACCGATTGCATATTGTTTGCCTTGATGCTCCATCGCCACCGGACTATGGTGGTGCCATTGATATGTTTTATAAGATAAAAGCCCTGTCCCAAATAGGAAAAGAAATCTACCTGCATTACTTTGAATATGGCAACAAAAGATCAATAGATGCAATATTGCCTTTTACAAAAAAGGTATTTAGTTATAAAAGAAAGAGTTTTATTTCCGGCCCTCAATTGGCACTTCCTTATATCGTTTCATCAAGGGTGAGTAAGGCTTTAATTGATGAATTAAATAAAGATGAAGCTTCAATTATTTTGGAAGGTATCCACTGCACCGGCGTACTTCCCTACTTAAAAAATAAGGACCGCAAAATAATTGTACGCATTCATAATGATGAAGCCCTGTACTATCAGCGGCTGGGAGATGCAGAAAAAAATCTTGCAAGAAAGATGTATGACCGACTTGAAAGTGAGCTTTTAAAAAGGTACCAAAAAACATTACCAAAAAAAATAGTTTATGCATGTCTGGCCTCTACTGATGCAGAAACCTTTTCACATCAATATCAACAACCGAATGTTATTTTCTTACCGTGTTTTGTGCCGTGGCAAAAGGTAACTGTTGACGCTGAAGTGACAGGCTATTGTTTATACCATGGAAATATGGCCGTATCAGAAAATGAAATGGCAGTACTCTGGTTGATACAGGAAGTTTTTTTAAAAATAAACGTGCCTTTTTATATAGCTGGAAAAGGCATTTCCGATAAGGTAATACGAATTTGTGCCGGAAAAAATCATATCAAATTGATACCTAATCCAACAATAGAAGCCATCGATAATCTGGTAAAAAATGCTCAAATAAATGTATTGCCTTCTTTAAATAATACAGGTGTAAAATTAAAATTGCTTCATGCTTTATTCTGCGGTAGATGGTGCATCACCAATAAAGCTGGAGTAGAAGGAAGTGGTTTAGAGCAAGCTGTAATTATTTCAGAAAAAGGGGAAGAATGGATAATCAAGATCCAACAATTATTAAGTGTGGAAGTAGCTGAATCACAAATTATGAAGCGCCAACAACAACTTCAGATTTATAATAATACAGAAAATGCTCAAAAAATTAATGCACTGTTACCGTAGCATTATCTAAGAGTTTACCGCCTTCTGTACGTACCATGCGGGCCGGAAATTTCCGGATCACTATGTAATCATGCGTGGCCATAACTATGGCTGTATTGAACTCTCTTGAAATATGAACAACCAGTTGCATGATCTCGTCGGAAGTTTCAGGATCTAGGTTGCCGGTAGGTTCATCTGCCAATATTAATTTTGGTGAATTTAAAAGAGCACGGGCAATATCCACTCTTTGCTGCTCTCCGCCACTCATTTCATAAGGCATTTTAAAACCCTTCGATTTCAATCCTACTTTGTCTAAAACGTCAGCAATTTTTTCGTTCATTAATTTATCATCTTTCCAACCTGTTGCTTTCAATACGAATTTTAAATTTTCATTTACGTTGCGGTCTGTAAGCAATTGAAAATCCTGAAAAACAACACCTATATTTCTTCTTAAGTAAGGAATGTTTTTCCAGGTTAATTGAGGAATGTTAAAACCAACGACTGTGGCATCTCCTTGCTTTAAGGGCAGTTCGCCATACAATGTTTTTAGTAAACTTGATTTGCCGGTTCCGGTCTTACCTACGAGGTACACAAATTCTCCTTTATTTACCGTAAGATTTACATCCTGCAACACCAGGTTATCGCCCTGGTAAATATTTGCGTGTTTTATATCAATTATCGCCTCTGCCATGTGCCATTATTTTGTGCAATTTAAAAACAAGATTGCTATGAAGCCGTTATAATCTCAAACTAAAAAATTAGTTGTTAAACTAAATATTTAGTTATAGCTTTATTTAGAAGAACAAAAATATGAAGACATTAACGAAGGCAGAAGAACAGATCATGCAGGTATTATGGAAGTTGGATAGGGCTCTTTTGCGGGATATTATAGAAGGCATGCCCAACCCTAAACCGCATCAAAATACAATTGCTACTATTTTAAAGATCTTGGTGGAAAAGGATTTTGTTGGTGTTACTGTTTTGGGCCGTTCTCACCAATACTATCCATTGATCAGTAAGGATACTTATTCAAAATCAACCATAAAAAATTTGGTAAAAGGGTATTTCGGAGGCTCTTTTTTCAACGCAGTTTCTTTTATGGTAAAAGACAATAATCTTTCGCTTCAAGATGTGGAGGCCTTATTACAACAAATTAAAAAAGATAAAAAATGAATCCTTTCTTTTTTTACCTGCTTAAAGTAAGCATCTGCTCCGGTGTTCTATTTGGATACTACTGGCTAGCCCTGCGTAACAAGCTCTTTCACCAATGGAACCGATTTTATTTATTGGTAGCGGTTGTTCTTTCCCTCCTTATTCCGTTGGTGCATTTTCGGATTGCTGTAAAAGATGAAAGTAATGTGCTTAACATTTTGTATTCCGCAAATAGTGAAAATGTTTTTATAGTGCGGGCCAATGCAATAAGTGCAGGCACCATTTCCCCGGAGCAGGGGCTGCAACTTGGTTATGGGATTGTATGTCTTCTTTTATTTTCCACTGCTGTATCGTTTCTTTTTAAACTTTTTAAGATCATTCATTCACATCATTTGCAACGCATCAATACCATTCACTTTATAAATACGGAAGAGGCGGGAACACCTTTTTCTTTCTTCAATTACATTATCTGGAACAAAAATATTTCACTGGAATCAGTAAGCGGCCGGCAAATATTTAATCATGAATTAACGCACGTAAAAGAAGGTCATAGCTACGACAAAGTATTTTGCTTGCTAGTGTTGATTCCTTTTTGGGCCAATCCTTTCTTTTGGTTCATCCGTAAAGAGCTAAATGCAATTCATGAATTTATTGCCGATCAAAAATCAGTGGGAGCTGCTGATACCGAGGCATTTTCAAAAATGATCCTGCAAATTACCTACCCCAACAAACTTCAATTATTTGGCAATCCATTTTTTCAATCATCAATAAAAAGGAGATTAATTATGCTGTCTAAAAACAAAAACCCAAAGGTAAATTACCTGGGCAGAATCTTAATGTTACCGGTTGCGGCGCTGCTTATTTTGGGATTCTCTGTAAAAGTAGAATCACGGCTACATCAAAATGAAAGAAGTGTTTCAACAGTTGACACTATAAGCGCTAAAAATGTACCGCTGACCTTATTGCCTGCTCATAAAATAGTAAAAAACGGTGTAGAAAATTTCATCAATGCAGTACTAGATACTACTCCTACTTTAAAATACAAAGGTAGATTGGTGAAAGATGTAGTGATGGTAAAAGGTGAAACTAAAACAGAAGTTTTTTTAACATACGAGGATGGCACCAAAGAAACCATCACAGAAAACGAAGCAAGGAAGGCAAACCTGCTTACAAAAACCACCACCAGATTTACACCTCCAGTTATTAAAAAAGATACTATCGTTTTAAAAAGTACAAAGGGAATTTTTGTAAAATCAGTTACAACGCAGGATGCAACAAAGTATAAGAACCTGCTGATTTTGTTGGATGGCAACATTTTTTCACGTCCCTTTAGCCAGTTACCACAAAATAATATTTCCAGTATCAGCCTAATAGAAGGCGAGGATTTAATAAAAGAATATGGCGCTAAAGCAAGCAATGGCGTTCTATCTGTTTTCACAAAAGAATATGCAAAGAGCTTGGAAGCAGAACGTGAAAAAAACCCGCCCATATTTACCCAAGTGGAAGTAGAACCTATATTTAACGGCAATTGGGCTGATTTTTTACGAAAGAATTTAAACCCTGATATACCGGCTATGAATAATGCTCCTGCAGGAAAGTACAATGTGATGTTGCAATTTACAGTAGATAAAAATGGTGCTATTTCGGATATTAAACCTGTAACTAGTTTTGGATATGGCATGGAAGATGAAGTAGTGCGGATAATGAAAATATCACCTCCCTGGAGGCCAGGTATGCAGAATGGTAGAAATGTATCAGCGTATAGAAAACAGCCGATCACATTTGTTGTTCCTGATGAAAAAGCCGACACCACCGTACCAAAAGTTCCAACTATAAAATTGAAAGACGTACAGAATGTACAATTATGTGGTAGCGTTAATGGTTATGAATTAAAATCCTTTACAGTATTTGTTGATGATAAAAAGGGAGGTGTGTTGGAGCATGCAAATGAAGGTTTAACCTTTGATGCCAAAACAAAAGGTATGATTAGCACTTTGAAGCCAGGAGATTATATTTCTTTTGAAAAAATAAGAGGTTTAAAAAATGGCGAGGAAAAAAAGTTTCCTGCAAAGTTTTTTAAAGTAGAATGATGTATTACAAAGCGGCTTAGGATTTCTTGGAATAAAGGCCTGCTGAAAGACATGACATTTTTTTAAAGTACATAATATTGGTACCCTTTCTTGAAAGATGTCATCTTTTGTTCACAGCAGCATTAATACACAATTTCCCGTTCTCCTAATTTGATCTTTAATTCTTTCTTTTCTGCTTCTTCCACCCTACCTATAACTTGCGCATCAATATCAAATCCTATCGCAATGCGGATCAAAGCATCAGCATTTTCTTCCTCTGTATAAATCTCCAGCCGGCAACCCATATTAAAAACCTGATACATTTCTTTATCGTCCGAGCCACTGCTTTGCTGAATCAAACTAAATATTAATGGTTCTTCAAATAAATTATCCTTTACTATAC
>JBDSBL010000085.1:0-3220 GCA_039921625.1 Chitinophagaceae bacterium | reverse complement strand
TTCACCAATTGCCCTATTATTTTACCTAAAAATGAAATAGGGTTTTATCTTTTCTATCTTATAGGCTGCTTTCTTATTCTGTAGTAAGCAACTGTCCGTCGTATAAATTTTGAAACCCGTCTGTGATCAGGTTTTCACCCCCTTGCAATCCACTTTTCACTTCTAATTTATCGTGGTACAACTCACCAACTACAATAGGCCGTTTGCGGGCTATCAACTTTCCACCTTCATTTACAGCAATCATTACAAACTTTCCTTTCTCATCATTTTGCAAGGTGTTTACCGGTATAGCAATGGTATTGTCTTTTGCATAGTCCTGCACCTGCACATTGGCTATTTGATTAGGCTTAAGATCGGGGCTTGATGGTATTGGAGCTTCCACATAAAAAGTACGCTTGCCCGGATCAATAGTTTTACCAGCCACTTTCACTTTTACCTCAAAGGTTTTATTCAGGTTGGGAAGCGTTATGCGCAGGTTGCTGCCTTCACCTATTCTGCCTAAATAATTCTCAGGTACTTCCGCTACAATTTTTAAATTTCCTGTATTGACAATGCGTATCTGCGGCCCTGCGGCAGACGTGCCTACAAACATTTCTCCTACCCGTACATTCACTAAGTCAGCCACACCGGAAGTAGGCGCCGTCACGGTCATCAACCCTACTTGTTTTTGAATTATGCCAATTTGTTTTCTCAAACTTTCCACCTGCGTCTGCGCCGTCAGCACTTGCTGATACGTGCCAATGCCCTGATCCCAAAGATTTTTAGTTCTTCTATATGTGTCTTCTGCAGCAGAGAGCTGCACTTTTATTGGCTCCATTTGTTGGCGAATGATTTGTGCATCCAGTCGTGCCAGCACTTGCCCTTTACGTACATTATCACCTTGCTTTACATACAAGGCAGTTACTATTCCGCCCTGCCCATTGGGCGGAGCTACATAAGAAATATTAGTAGCATCTATGCGGCCCTGAAGGTCAACATAGTGAACAAAATTTTCTGATGTTATGGGTGTAAACACTACCAGTTTTGGATTGCCTGTACTTTTTACAGAGGTATCTAATAAAGCAATTTCTTTTTCAAGACTGGTCATTTGTACCGTCAGGTTATTCTGGTCTTTTTTTAATTTTTCCAGCTTTGCTTTTTTATCATTCAGACTTCCATCCCGGTCTTTTTTACCGCTGCCGCAGGATGCTAAAAGCAAGCCCATTAAAAGCAGTCCGTAAATTCTGTTTTGCATGTATTCTATTTTAATTGATGTATTTATTGAAGTTTTCCTAATGAATATTGGTAACTGATCTTTGCCACGGTAGCATTGTACAATGCATTGAAATAATTAGACTGTGCCGTTTGATAATCCGCATCGGATTGCAGCACTTCAAAGGAACTTCCAAGTCCCTGCTCAAATTTTAATTTTACTGAATTGTACACCCGTTGCGCCAGCTCCATATTGCGCTCCTGTGCATCCAGGTTCAGCACGGCATTCTTCAAACTTTCTTTGGTCACTACCTGCTCAAAGTCAATGGCCTGCTTTACATTTGAGATCGTGTTTTCTATCTTATCTACTTTTAGCTGCGACTGCACTGTTCTATATTTCCTTTGATACCCATCAAAGATGGGAACACTGACATTGAGGCCTATATAAGAGCTTTTCAACCAACGGGTATTTTTATCAGTAAAAAATTTCTGTCCCTGCCCCGTTACTCCATAATTACCTGCTAAAGCCACGGTAGGCAGGTAGCCCAATTTGTTTCGGCGCACATCAAGCTTTTGAAGTTCTTTGGTAAAATTCAGCGTTCTTAATTCTGCACGGTCCTCGTAATTAAAGCTTTCATCCAATAAATTTTCTTTAATGGAAGCTGTGGTTAAAGCTTCTTTCAATACCACGGTATCTCCCTGCGGAATACCTATAGAAAACTTTAATGCTGCGTACGCCAGCTTCACTGAATTTTGCAATACACTTTGCGTGGTACGCAGGTTATTTAACTGCACTTGCACCCGGTCCAGATCCAGCTTTTCGGCAAAACCATTAATATACATTACAGAATCATCGTGGTACAATTTCTCTAAGCGGGCAATACTTTCGCCCAGGAAAAATCCTTGCTTCTCTGCTATTAGAATGGCATAATATCTTTTGTAGGCGGAGTCTTTTATTTTCTCTTTTGTTTGCTCTATTACAGCGCTTGAAAGATCAAGGGCTGTTTTTCTTGCCTGCAAGCCCACAAATACATCGGGCTGAAAAAGCAATTGCTGCACCGACGCTCCAATGTTTAAATTCCAGGGCTGCTGAAAACTTACTTGTTGAAAAGTAGGCTGCGGAATAACGGTACCGGTTGGCAACAATTTTTCTTTTACCAATACATTGTAGATGCCTGCATCTGCCGCATTGGGAAATAAAATTTGCGGTAGTGATAGATAATATTGGGCGCCTAAATTACCCGTTACCTGTGGCAGGGCCCGCCCGGTAATTTCTTTGTTTTGTGCCTCTTGAATTTTATAATCCAATTGGGCATTTTTAATTTCGATCACGTTTTTATACGCCAGGTCCACGGCTTCCTTCACGGTCAGTTCGTACCGCTGTTGCGCACCGGCCCCCAGGGCCATCAGCACAAGAAAAAAAGTCGCCCACGTCTTAAAATTTGTCATGGCTATGCTATTTTTTGTTTCGTTGATTTTTATATTTCTCAATTAGTTTTTCTCCTTTGGCGGTGCCGAGGCCATGTAAAAAATGCTCCAGCAATTGCTGTTCTATCAGCACAAGTTGCGTACGATTATTTGGAAAAATGTCTGGGTTAAACGCCAGCATAATGCTATGCAACCGGTACCTCGTCATTATATCCACGTCAATATCCGGCCGGTACAACTCTTCGCTGATGCCCCGTTCTATGTTTGCCCGCAACATGCTATACAAAAAACCATTTCTGTAATCCTGGAATTTTTTAAAGGTTTTGGGATGGTATTTCTCCATATCAAAAAGTACAGAAGGATTTAAGTTTGCCAGCATTTCCTGCATCATATCAAAAGCAGAAAACAAATCATGAATGGCATTTTCTGCCCCTTTCCCGCATTGCACACACCGTGTTTTATTATCATCCATTACAGAGGTAAATACGGCATCTACCAACTCATCTTTATCCGTAAAAAACTGGTACACTGTTTTTTTTGAAATGCCTAATTGTGAGGCAATGTCATCCATGGATACAGACCGCAGCCCATAGCGGTTAAA
>JBDSBL010000084.1:0-15287 GCA_039921625.1 Chitinophagaceae bacterium | reverse complement strand
TCATGATCTCCTTTCTATCAGGGCCCGCATCTACATGGCAATGCTTACAGGTTTGATTGCACATTTTACCAATGTTCACCTGAAAGATTTGGATGCCCGTCGGACGTAAAGGGTACAACAGGGATTGATGCAACTTCTCCTGGAAGGGTACTAAAATAAAATCGCCATTCTGCCCGTGCTCAATAATTTCTATTTGTTCTTCTGCATTGGCCAGTGTGCTGTGTTGTGCTTTTAATGACTTCATTACATTGCTATTTCTTTCACTTTATTCATCATCTGCACTCCATGTACCAATGAGGCACCTCCTCTGATAGCACAGGCTACATGCACGGCTTCCATCATTTGCGGTTCGCTCCAGCCTTTTTCAAACGCATCACTGCTGTAAGCATCAATGCAATATGGGCACTGCACAGCGTGAGCCACCGCCAGTGCAATCAATGATTTTTCTCTTGCCGATAATTCACTGTCTTTAAAAACTTCGCCATAGTAAGAAAAAAATTTTTCACCTAAATTTTTTTGAAAATCAGCAATATTTCCAAACTTGGAAAGGTCTTTTGCGTCATAATAATGTTCGCTCATAATTGCGGGTATTGAGTTATAGATTCAAAAACAGTCAGGCACATAAATAGTTGCTGCCTGACTGTTTTTAAAACCAAATTATTTCATTTTGTTTTTCATCATCTTGCACTCAGGTCCGCATACGTGGCCTTTTTGCCCATGAGGAATCATAGTTACTTTTCCGCTTTTATCAATTTTAGAACCATTGGCCATTTTCATGGTTGTGCCATCCTGTTTGGTTACTGTGCCGTCAGGCGCTACCTGTGCACCATCTTTGCAAGTATAAGTTTTTGTAAGAGGGGCACATGACGTTTTAGTACACAACATTGCTTTGTTATCCATCATCATCACGCCATCTTTCATTTTAGTTCCTGATTGTGCTTGTGAGGATATAGATAAGCCAAGAATCAGTACCATTGCTACAATTACTTTTCTCATTTTTTTATTTTTATTTTTTTAATAATTTAATTACAAACCTTAGTCGCTCAGATTAAACTATCCTGACAAAAGAATATTTTATTTACGAAAGTTTAGATAAGATGGTTCTTTCAAGTTCATTGGTATCTATATCATTCTTGATAGCTGAAAAGTTCTGTTGAAGTAATTTGCTAATTAATAATGACTGCTTTGCATAATGCCGGCAGCCGGAACAAAGGGACGTATGCATTTTTAACTGAACTCTTTCCTTAATATTTAATGGACGGAAATTTTTTATTTCAATGAGTTCGGTAGCTTTTACGCACGACAACATTAAGGCATTCATTACACTCATACTTTATTTTTTAAAAGAAGTTTCTTGGTCTCTCCAATTATTTAAACTTCACTATTTATTAGTCGCCCTTTATACTATTTCCTGACAAAATGAGTTTACTTATTTGGCCCATTTTAATTCCAAACAATTTCTAAGCTGAAGCCGGGCACGATGAATTATTTGCCAAAAATTTGTTTTACTCAAGTCTAATTCTTTGCAAATTTTATCAGCATTAGCTTCTTCAAGGTATTTTAATCGTATGGCAGCAGACCACTTTTGGGGAAGGTTTTCTAAACAGGTCTCTAGCATTTTTTGAAAGTCCGGGTTATCCAATAATTCATTTTCATTACCCCAATTCAATGGCCTGTACGCTGCCTTCCACTGATGGTCTGAATCAAAATATTCTTCAATTATTAAAAAAGAAACTTCCTTTCCTTTCTTGAAGGAATTGCGGTAAAAATCTGCAATCTTATTTTTAAGAATTGAAAAAAGCCATGTCTTTGCCGAGCTTTTTCCGGTATACAAATGGTGGGATTGGCAAGCCGCCACAAAAGTATCTTGCACCAAATCCTCCGCTAATTCTTTTTGATTCAATTTGGCTAATGCATAGCAAAATAAATCTTTGGTGTGGGCTAATACTAAAACAGAAATATCATTTTTTACATCATCCATTCCGCAACAAAGGTGGGTAAAAGATAAGGAAGTAGAAAGAAGGATTGGCAACAAAAGACAAGTTCAATAAGAATGGATTTAACTGAAAAAAGGGTTACCAATTTTCATTGATAAACCTTTTAATGATTGTCAGTACTTATTAAAAAATTATCTGTTTGAAGATTTGTACTTCACCGCTTGCCAAGTTGCTGATTTTAATAAGATATAAACCGGGTGAAAACTTTTTATCAATGACATGATCTTTTTTGGCCATTCCAAAAAGGCGGTCATTATAATAAACAATACCATTAGAAGCGCCGATCACTTCAATTTTATAATCAAAGGCTTTCTTTTTATTAAAGAGAATATGGATCGCTTCCTTTGATGGATTAGGAAACAACTTAATCTCCCCTTGCTTTTGTACTCCAGGAATATCTTTTGTCTTTACTTGTAGGTGATCATAACAGGTACCTTGAAGATCAAAACGAATACTTCTTTGTATGCAGTCACCGTACACAGAAATCTTACAGATATAAAGTCCTACTTTTTCAGGAATAAAGTAAGTCTGGTAAAAAGATTCCATTCCAATCAATGTTTCCATGCCTTCGGATACATAATACCATCGGTACTGTGCTTCCGGAATGTTGTCTACTGACAGTTTCATTGTTCTGTAAAAGCAGGTGTCCGTTGCATAACCTTTTATATTTTGTAATGGTAACAGGCTCATATCCTGCGTAGCAGAATTGCCACAGGCATCTACGGTCCTCACTCTTATCAAGGAATATTCTGTTCCATTGTTTATTATAAACTGAGGATTGTTTTGGCTTTTGTTAATTGTGGGCGTGGAAGGATTACTGCTGATTATTTCGTAGGTAAATGGTTGAATACCACCTACAACCGTAGCTTTTAGTTGGTAAGAATTATTATCACATTTATAAATGGAAGAAGGCACTGCCATTGGATAACTGTATTTCTCTATTGTGATTGTATCATATATTTCAAGAGTACAGTTGTATAAAAAGTATCTTAAAACATAGGTTCCCGGGTCTACATCATAAAAATAAAATTTATTGTTTTCATCTCTAAAATCAAACTTCTTATTAATGGCAACACCATCCTTTCTTACGAGGGTAGGAGTGATGACATTATAATGATTGTCGGTGGCTGATACTTCTATATCTGAACTTCCAAAATCCCCGGAAGCTCCCGGACACTTACGGATGACCGAATAACTTTTATCAACAGCAAAGGGTTTTGTGTTGGTATAGATAGCTGTGTCCCTGTCTCCACACTGATTCTCTACTACCACACGAATCGGTTTACCATTGGCATTTATATACTTGGAATAAGTATTTGTAGTAGTGGTACCAAAATCAATTAATACATTATTGTCATCATAGGTCCACACACTATAAGGTGCGGAACTATCCATGCCAATATTTGTCATCAACTGTATTTGCGAATAGGTGCATTCCACATAGCTCGTGACAGAGATATCTATTACCGGCTTTCGGGTAATGGTAGAGCAAATAGAAATATAATCATTAGTGCAGGGGTCAAATATGCGGGCACAATATCTTCCATACGGCAGGTCCTTAATTGTCGGATCATCCTTGGCATCATCAGCACATTTTATTTGCTTACCCGTGCTATCATACAAGCAAATTGGTTTACCAAAAGAAAGCGCCTGAATCTTCATGTCAAATTTATCGCACCTTAAATTAAATGGATTTAATTCAACACCTTCTGCCATAAAGGGATGACTGAAAGTAGCTGTATCTGTATTGCAACCATCGCTTGCTACAATGGCGTAACCACCATAAGGCACCTTCCAATGAGACAAACCACAGCTAACTAATTTGGTTAAGGTTTTAGTTACGGTATCTCTTTCCCACAAGCAATAGGTAACATTTGATTTAAAACCGGTAGAGGTGATGTCTATCATGAAACTATCGCAGAAGAAATGAAAGATAGGGTTGTCTAAATGCGGCTTAAATGATTTAGGTGCGGACAATACTTTTTGAGCAACGTTCCCACAACTGTCTTTTAATAAAAGAGTTACTACATAACCTTTTTGTAAACTAAAACTAAAATTGGAAGAAGTGGACCATGTAGTGTCACCATTTACTTTTGCACCAAAAATATATTTTCCTTCTTGTGGCAAGGGTATCATGTCAACATTCAATGAATCGCATCCTGTTAATTGATAACTATAACTAAAGTCAATTAAATAGGGTGCTACCTTTATTTGCCGCACTCTTATAGTGCCACAACTGTCTTTTACCTGCACATTATATTCTCCAGCTTCTAAGCCTTGAAATATAATTCCTTCCCTGCTTTGCGATGTGATAATTTGGTTTTTAGTAGAGTTGAAAACTTTATATTCAAATGGCGCCAGGCCGCCTGTAATATTTATCAATGTTATACTTCCCACTTTTTGATTGCAGGTAAGGTCTTCTTTTGTCAATTCAAAAGCAATGTCATTATAGTTGCCTCCAATCTCCACAATTTTTACAATGCTACAATCTGTATTCATGTCTTTGATAATGACGGTATAGCTTCCTTTACTCAATCCGGTTATTACGTTGGAAGAAGTAAATGAATTATTACTTATCTGATAATTATAGGATCCACTTCCGCCAGTTGCAGCAATGGTTATGGTACCTGTTGCCGCGCATCTTGAGTCTTGGGTAGTGATGGTGGCATCTAATGCACATTGTGCTACAGCATGGAAAGAAGCCGTAATTAAAATTAAAATAAGCAGGAGGTTTTTCATTTTTTACAAGTACATTTTAGGCATAGCTGGGACGCTATTAACCTTAAAGGATTTTATAATTGTTTGGGTACGAATTTTTTATAAGCTAAAATCTTTGCAACAAAAATGTTACATAGGTTTCAATGTTACTTCTTATGTTTTGAGCAAAGATTGAAGCGGCAGCAGATTGGAATTAACCTACCATTTGATTGCCTTATAAAGTGGGATACTAATGTGAAATAAAGAGTTCTTCTTAGTAACTCTGGTGCAGAGCGTGGCGATAGGATGTTGGTACATAGTTTTGTTTGATAGGATAATAGATAGTTGCACAAAATATATTATATATTTCTAAAATCATAATCAAAAGGGATGACTATTTTTCCTGCTTAGTAGTTTTACTTATGTTGTTGATCTTATAAATAAAGAGTATGAGAGAGGGGATATATTTTTTTAAAATGACCACTAAATGAGTTCAATACTCAAAAAAAATTAAGAAGGTTTACCCATTGTATTTACTTCTTTATACCCATATTTTGGTGGATGCTAAATAGCATAAGGTGTATTATATAATTTGAAAAGGCTTGCTTATTTAATTAAATAGGTTTATCCTTTTCTCTTGGCCTGATTATTAACCGCAGGGTAGGATCGTTGGTAATAAAAGACCAAAACCAACTAAAGGCAAGCTTTACTTTATTTCTAAATCCTACAAGTGGAATTATATGAATGAACAACCAAACCATCCAGGCAAAAAATCCTTTAAAAAATAGTTTTGGCAAGTCTGCTACCGCTTTAAATTTTGCAATAATGGCCATGCTTCCTTTATCATTATAACTAAACGGCTTCAAAGGATCTTTGTCTAATTGCTTTTTTAAATTAGCTGCCAACAAGTTGCCTTGTTGTATAGCAACTTGTGCAAGCTGCGGATGGCCGTTCGGATAATTTTTATCTGAGGTTTGAAAACAGATATCTCCAATAGCATAAATGTTTGAAGTGCCTTGCACTTTGTTGTTTTCATCTACAATGATTCTGCGTCCCCGTGCAATCATTTCTTTTGGTAAGCCCGGTGCTTCTCTACCAATAACTCCCGATGCCCAAATAAGAGCTTGCGTAGGTATCGTTTCGCCATTGGCTAATATTACATTACCATCAACATAATCTTTTACAGCTGTATTCAATTTTATTTGCACACCAAGGTTGGTCAATACTTTTGTAGCTTCTTCCTGCGATTTTTTACTCATTGGCCCCAACAATACAGGACCTGCATCTACAAGGTGGATGTGCGATTTTAAATTAGTAATGTGGGGATATTCCTTCGTTACAATGTTGCGTCCCATTTCTGCCAACATGCCGGCAATTTCTACCCCGGTAGGGCCTCCTCCGGCAATAACTACGTTAAGCAAACTTTCTCTTTCAGCCCCTTCTGGAGTTCTTTCTGCCTTCTCCAGGTTTAGCAGCATATGGTTCCGCAAATTCAAGGCATCATCGATTGTTTTCATCGGCAGGCTAAGCTGCCGCACGTTTTCCAGGCCAAAATAATTGCTTTCAGTACCTATAGCCAACACTAATTCATCATAGGCAAGTGTACCGGTTTCAGTGTCAATAGTATTTTCTGCAACATTTATTTTAGTCAAAGAACCAAGGTGAAAACGTACGTTTTCTTTACCCTGAAACATGCGCCGAAAGGGATAACTGATGTTGGAGGCTTCTATAAAAGCGGTGGCTACCTGGTATAATAAAGGAGGGAAAAAATGATAATTATTTCGATCAACTAAGGTGATTAGAAACCGTTTGTCTTTGGCCAGGTGCTTTATTACATTTACGCCGGCAAACCCTCCACCTACCACTACTACCTTTCTGCTCATTTGTTCCTCCATGCTATTTTCTTTAAAGTTAAATAATCCTGCTGCATTCCTATTTGACGTACGCTGTCAGAAGTATTTACTATGATGAGTGTCTAAATTTTTTGTATTTAAATAGTATAAACTTTTGTGCCACCGCAACCTTTAATTAAAATTAGCAGTGTATTATATTTAACCTTAATTAGAAAAAAAATTTAGTGATCCAGCCTTATATTTTGGTGTTAACAAGAAAGTCAATGATAAAGTTTTAAAGGGTGGGCTCAGGCATTTGTTTTTTACCATTTTTATTTTGATACCAATGGTACAATGCAAGGGATAAGTAAGCAGAAAGAATACCAACCAACATACCTGCAAAAACATCCGTTACAAAATGCTGGCCTAAGTAAACTCTTGAGTAGCCCACTAAAAAAGCTATTAGAGGTAATACAAAACACCAAAATTTTCGTTTCATAATGGCAGTAAGTAATAAAGCCATTGAAAAGGCCGTGCTGGTATGTCCCGATGGAAAACTGTGCAAGCGATTTAGTGGCACTCCCTTTACTTTATGAATAATAATTTGCTGCATTTCCAGACTAATGGGCCGCAACTCATCCGGAAAAACTACCCGTTTTAAAAAATGAGTAATCAATGTGCAAATGATAATACAGAAAACGACCGGCAAAATAAATCGTCGGTTTAATACTATGCAATAAAGAACAATAGGTATGTAAATGAGTCCATCACCTAACAAAGTCATGTATTGAAAAAAGAAATCAAGCGGTTGGTTGTAATGGCCGTTGATTATTATGAAGGAATTTGTTTTGCCGTAAATAAAAAGGAACAGCCCGGTAGCAAATGCAAGGCAAAAGCAAAAAATTGCAGCGATACGAAAATGTTCAGATTGCTTACTTTGCAGAATATTCAATTTTTTAATTTGCAAATATAAAGTTCACCTCAGGCATGGACAGAAAAAAACATTATTTGGTAACAGGGGGAGCAGGATTTATAGGGAGCAACCTTGTAAAAAAAATGCTGGAACAAAAAGACATTAAGATCACCTGTATTGATAATTTCGATCCCTTTTATCGAAGGCAATTGAAACTGCTTAACCTGGCTGGTATTGAAAAGCATCACAACTTTTTTTTGCTGGATGTGGATCTCTGCAAGGTATCAGTAAAAGAGTTGCACCAGGCAGTAAACGAACCGGTAGATGTAATCATTCACCTGGCAGCAAAAGCAGGAGTGCGGCCAAGTATTGCTGATCCATTGAGTTACGAGGAAACCAATATTTTGGGAACGCAAAAGTTGCTTGACTTTGCTGTGCAGCGAAAAGTAGAACAATTTATTTTTGCGTCCTCCAGCAGTGTGTACGGCGTTAATGAAAATTTGCCATGGAAGGAAGATGAGAAGCTCATGCCAATCAGTCCCTATGCCCTTACCAAACTCTCAGCAGAAATGGCGGGCCATGTGTATCAAAAACTTTATGGACTTCCTTTTATTGCCTTACGCTTTTTTACTGTGTATGGTCCCGGGCAGCGGCCAGACCTTGCCATACATAAATTTGTAAAAGCATTAGTAAAAGACCAGCCCCTCACCTTATATGGAGATGGATCTACCGGCAGGGATTATACCTATGTAGATGATATTGTTGAGGGCATTATCAGCGCTATTGATTACAAACAAACGCCTTTCGAAATATTTAATTTAGGGAATCATTACTCCGTCTCGTTGAACCAATTAATAGCTGCGATAGAAAATGCAACCGGCAAAAAAGCAATCATAGATCAAAGGCCGGAGCAGCCGGGAGATGTGCCACAAACGTTTGCAGATATCACCAAAGCAAGATCATTGTTAGGCTATAATCCAAAAACCAATTTAGAAGATGGCCTTCGATTGTTTTACCAATGGTTTACGCAAAATAAGGAAGTACTGCTGCTAGATTAAACCGTTATTTCCAAAGAAGGTTTTACATTTTTTTTATTTTGATAAATGTGGCGCACATTGTAGGTTTTCTTATCCTGAGATTCAAAATAAGTACGCACGGCTATTTCTGCAAGAATGCCGATTGTTACCAGTTGTATGCCTCCCAATAGAAAGATCAAACCCAGTATCAGCAAAGGTTTCCCCCAAATGTCGTGGCCCATTATCTTAAGCACTAATAAGTAAAAATTAATGAGTAAACCAATGCCAAAAGATACAAATCCAATAGTGCCGAATAGGTGCATTGGCTTTTGAAGATAGCGGTTAAAGAAAACCATCAACACCAAATCACTAAGCACTTTGAATGTGCGATTGATACCGTATTTGCTTTTACCAAATTGGCGGGAATGATGTTTTACATCTACCTGTGTTATTCTTGCTCCCTGCATTTTTGCAAGCACCGGGATAAAACGGTGCAACTCTCCGTACATGCCGAGGTCTTCAGCTATTTCTCTCCGAAAAACTTTTAAGGTGCAGCCATAATCTTTTATATATACTCCGGTCCATCTCCTGATCAGCGCATTAGCAATCATACTTGGAAATTTGCGAAGCATCATTCCATCCTGCCGGTTTTTCCGGTTTCCAGCCACCACATCCCAGTCGCCTTTTTTTAGCAGGTCGAGCATAAAGGGAATATCGGTTGGATCGTTTTGCAGGTCTCCATCAAGCATGGCAATATAGGTTCCTTTTGCATGGTCGATACCTGCGGTCATAGCCGTGCTCTGTCCATAATTTTTACGTAACTCCACCAGCACAGTCCGGTCATCGGCAAATTGTAGAATTCGTTTTTTAGTATCATCTGCAGAGCCGTCATCTACCAATATTACTTCATAATCAAACTCTGATAATGCAGCCCTGATTGCCTCCAGAAGGGGTTGAATGTTGTCTTCTTCATTCATCACCGGTACCACAACGGAAAGTTCTTTCATAAGCCGCAAGTTAAGTTGAAAATATTTTGGGGATCGGCAGGTAAGTCCATAAAAAAAGATGACATCTTATAGGATGTCATCTTAAAACAAATTTATTATGTACATTAAAAACGGTAACCAGCTGAAACTCCAAAGCCGGTATTTTTCATTTTAGTTTTATTGTTTGATACGCCCTCGTATTGAGGGTAAATATTTGCCAAACCTAACTGTGCATTTAATTGAACTGAAAAGTTGCTTGCCAATTCATAACCTACTAAAAGGTTAGCTCCCGCATCAGGGTTTTTGAAATATACTTTATTCATAGGGTCTGAGCTCTTAACAGTATTGGTAAAAGAAACATCTTTTTCAACACCTTGAGGGCTTTTTACAGAGCCACCTACTCCAATGCCTACATAAGGACCAAAGCCTAACAACATTCTACCGGCACCAAGTATTGGTTTGTATAAAAAGTTTACCGGAATCTCCACATAAGAAAGTTTGTACTTGTCATTAGATGGATTCCATTTGGCACCTTTCGTACTGAATAAAACACCTGGCTGTAAATAGTATCCGGTACCCAACGGGATCTCTGCATTTACTCCTGCATTGAATCCGGTAGTTACTTTATTATTATATTTATCGCCGTTCGCATTTTCTCCATTTATATTTTGAAAATTAACTCCGGCTCTTATACCAAAAGTTGTTTTTCCGGCATCATAGGTCATCTTCTGCGCTATAGCGCTCGTGGTAATAAGGGCTGCTGCTGCCACCACTAAAATCTTGATCTTCATGTTTTCTTGTTTTTGTTTAATAGAGTTTTGATTATTGTCCTGCTTGCTTCTTCGCATCATCTTTCATTTTCTGATTAGCGGTAATTACAAATTCTACACGACGGTTTTCTGCACGGTTTGCATCTGAATCATTAACCACTTTAGGATCTGTTTCACCCATTCCTTTGGTGGTAACACGATCTGAAGTAACACCAATGCTTTTTAAATAGGAAGCAACAGAAACGGCTCTTTTTTCAGACAAACGCTGATTGTATCTATTGGTTCCTTTATCATCCGTATGGCCAATCACTTCAATGTTTGTGTCTGGATATTTTTTCAAAACATTTGCAAGTTTATCCAGGTTGGCAGTAGCGGTACCACCTAAGTCTGCACGGTCAAAACCAAACAATACTTTGTCTTTAAATATAATCACGATGCCTTCTCCTTCTCTTCTTACTTCTGCATCGCCCAATACTTTTTTCATTTCTTCTGCTTGCTTATCCATATTGTTTCCAATGATGGCTCCTGCTGTACCACCAACTGCGGCACCAATGATAGCTCCCATAGCTGTATTGCCTAATGCTTTACCAACTACGGCACCTATTGCACCACCGCCTACTGCGCCAATTCCGGCTCCTTTCTGAGTTCTGTTTAATGTTTTACAGCCAGAGGCCATTACAATAAGGACGGCAGCTACTAACGATACTTGTTTAAATATTCTCATAGTTTTCATTTTGCACTAAGTTTTCAAACTCTGTACCACGATGTGTTATTCTTTGTCATTTGATGAGGTTCCTCGGGATTATAAGATATTGAAACAGGAATGTTAATAGATTATAACAGTTGAGGACTTTATTATGAAGCAGTATCTGCAGATTATTTTAGATCTCTTTTTGGCAAAAGAACAATTTGGGGAATATTCCCATTGGGTAAATCATCCATATTTCAGTAATACATTCATAAAAAAAGGCTGCAATAATTGCAGCCTTTTTTTATAGGATTGAAAAAATTTATTGTTGTTGATTCACCGGTGCAGCAGAAGTACCCTGGTCTAATTTGCTGGCTGTGTAAAAACTAACTTTTGCTTTTGTTTTAGAAGTGCTTGTTTTAGTTTTCACTTTTACTGTGTTATCCGCCATAGCATCTGTAGACATATCAGCGCTTGTATGCAAAGCAAAAATACTGGTTGGGTCTGCTTCATTGTAAGAAGAGCCAATTGCAATGTTCAATGTATTTGCAGTAGCATCATAAAATAAAGTGCCTTCCGGAATTTGTTTTCCATCAGCGGTTTTTTGTGAAAGGATGCGGTAGGTAGAAGGAGATTTTTTAAGGTATGCTTTAAATTTACCCTGCGGCAAACCGGAAACCCAAATGACTCCTTTATTTAAAGAGTCCAAAGCAATAGAAACGTTTGCATCAGAAGTAGCAGCACCTTGAAGCTGATACGTACCAATTACCGGAAACCTTTGCTCTAAGGTCATTTGACCCGGCATTGGTAGTAATTGATATTTTGCAGCAATAGAATCTACTGTTGATTGTGCATTAAGAGAGGCGCTAAAAAATAAGGCAGCAACGGCCAAAAAAATGGTGTTTTTCATTATGTGTTCTTTAAGTTAGGTAATCGTTTTCGCCCACTGTTATACAATATTGTGCCAGAAATGAAAGTGGAACTAAAAATCCTTTTTTTATAACAATCGTTAAAAAGTATAGAAGCGATTTCGGCCGTTGTATCTTCGCTTACTAAAGATTTTGGGATTTATATAAATGAAAAGCAAAGCAAAAAAATCAGGGGAGGATACCGGTCCACAAGAATTTATAGAAGTATATGGCGCCCGGGAACATAATTTAAAGAACATCGATATTTCCATTCCAAAAAACAAGCTGGTAGTCATTACAGGCATTAGCGGCAGCGGCAAATCATCCTTGGCATTTGATACTATTTTTGCCGAAGGCCAGCGCCGTTATATGGAAACTTTTGGAGCTTATGCCCGCCAGTTTATGGGTGAAATGGAGCGCCCGGATGTAGATAAAATAACAGGTCTTTCACCGGTTATTTCAATAGAGCAAAAAACAACCAACAAAAACCCACGGTCCACCGTAGGCACCGTCACTGAGGTATATGATTTTCTCCGGCTTTTATTTGCCCGGGCCTCGGAGGCCTACTCATACAATACCGGAAAAAAAATGGTGAAGTGGAGCGAGGATGAAATTGTAAATAATATTTATAAAAAATTTGATGGAGCAAAAATCAGTTTGTTAGCTCCATTAGTACGAGGCAGAAAAGGGCATTACCGTGAGTTGTTTGAAGAGGTGCGTAAAAAAGGATTTTTGAAAGTAAGAGTAGATGGAGAAATAAAAGACCTGACAGCAAAAATGCAAGTTGATCGCTATAAAATTCATGATATTGAATTGGTAGTAGATCGGCTAAAAGTAACCAGGGAGCTCCGCACGAGGATTGGCCAAAGTGTGCAGCAGGCATTAAAATTAGGTAAGGATCTTATGTTCGTCACCACGCATACGGACCCGGTTGAGGAAGAAGCAACAGCTACCAAAACAAAACGTTCTGCCAAAGGAGAAAGCAAAGCAGTGCAAAGTGATTTAGGGGAGTTTATAGTTACTATACCTCCAGAAGGAATAGTAACCTACAGCCGGCAGCTTATGTGCGAAGACACGGGCTTGTCGTACGAAGAACCTTCACCCAACGCATTTTCATTTAATTCGCCTTACGGTGCCTGCCCTACTTGCAAAGGCTTAGGACAGGTGTACACCGTAAGTATGGAAGCCATTATTCCGGATGATTCACTGAGCATCAATGGAGGCGCTATTGCTCCCTTAGGTAGTGAAAGAGAAGCCTTTATTTTTCGGCAGGTACAAACGCTTTCCCGCAAGCTTAAGTTTAGTTTGGATAAGCCTTTGAAAGAACTTCCGGAGAAAATAATCAGCTTTCTTTTGTATGGAAAAGAAGAAGGCAATGCAGCAGACCTTGAGTTTGATGATGCAATAGCTAATACCGTCAGCAGCGGCGATTTTGAAGGAATTGTAGTGCAGGTAAAACGCTGGTTTGCTACCTCCACCAGTGAGGTGATCCAGCGTTGGGCAGAAGGATTTATGGAGTTAACTACCTGCGCCACCTGCCATGGCACGCGGCTCAAAAAAGAAAGCTTGTGGTTTAAGGTAGGAGAAAAAAATATTGCTGAATTGAGTAGTCTTGACCTCGTGCAATTAGTAGCGTGGTTTGCGGATGTAGAAGACAGGCTAAATGAACGGCAGAAAAAAATAGGAAAAGAACTCATTAAAGAAATAAGAGAGCGTCTCCAGTTTTTATTGGATGTTGGGCTTACTTATTTATCACTCAGCAGACCCTCTAGAACTCTTAGTGGGGGCGAATCGCAGCGAATAAGGCTGGCAACACAAATTGGTTCGCAGCTGCAGGGCATTACTTATATATTAGATGAACCTTCCATTGGGTTGCATCAGCGCGACAATCATCGATTGATAAAAGCACTGCAAAATTTGCGGGATATCGGCAACAGCGTTATTGTAGTGGAGCATGATAAAGACATTATGCTGGCGGCGGATCATTTAATAGATGTAGGTCCTAAGGCAGGCTTTCACGGAGGCCGCATCATGGCACAAGGAACACCGCAAAGTTTATTGAAGAATAATTCTTTGACGGCTGCTTTCCTTACCGGTGACCGCGTCATTGCCGTACCAAAAGAACGTAGAAAAGGAAACGGGAAAAGTATTGTAATAAAAGGTGCCACGGGCAATAATTTGAAAAGCGTAAATGCAGTATTTCCTTTAGGCAAATTCATTGTGATCAGTGGAGTAAGCGGCAGTGGCAAATCAACGTTGATAAATGAAACGTTGTATCCCTTATTATCCAAGCATTGTTATGATTCCAAGTTTACACCCATGCCGTACACTTCTATAAAAGGGTTGGAGCACATTGATAAAGTAATAGAAATTGATCAGTCGCCCATAGGCCGTACTCCACGCAGCAACCCGGCTACTTATTGTGGATTTTTTACTGATATACGTACGTTATTTGCCTCTGTGCCGGAGGCAAAAATAAGGGGTTATAATGCAGGAAGATTTTCATTTAATGTAAAAAGTGGCCGCTGCGAAGTATGTGAAGGTGGTGGAATGCGGGTGATTGAAATGAACTTTTTGCCGGATGTATATGTGCATTGCGAAAAGTGCAATGGCAAGCGGTACAACCGCGAAACATTAGAAATTCGGTACAAAGGAAAATCCATAGCTGATGTACTAAACCTCACCGTAGAAGAGGCGGTGGAGTTTTTTCAAAATGTGCCTTTTATTTACCGCAAAATTAAAGTGCTGCAGGATGTGGGCCTTGGTTACATCACCTTGGGCCAATCAGCGGTGACGCTTAGTGGAGGGGAAGCTCAAAGAGTAAAGCTGGCTACTGAACTGGGAAAAAAAGATACCGGCAAAACCTTTTACATATTAGATGAACCTACCACCGGTTTGCATTTTGAAGATATCCAACACCTGCTGGATGTATTGAACAAATTAGTGGATCGTGGTAATACGGTACTGGTGATAGAGCATAACCTGGATGTAATAAAAGTGGCAGATCATGTGATTGACCTTGGCCCGGAAGGGGGCTCTGGTGGCGGTCAAATTTTGTTTGAAGGAACTCCTGAAAACCTGGTAGCTGTTCCTGAAAGTTTTACCGCAATTTTTTTAAAAGACGAATTAAAAAATTAGGATTACTTGTCTTTTAAATACAATTTATAGCTTCCATTTATTTCACTTGTTCCATTATTGTCCCACACACGAAAGGTCACAAAAAGTGAATCGATTTTTTGCTTAAATCGAGAAGGAAGAATTGGTAAATAGATCAAGCGGCCATTTTGTGTAGTGGAAGAATCATTTCTTAATAAACCTTTTTTCTCCAGCAAAAGCTTTCCATTGGGGGCTTCTATTCGTTGCGAAGCATCTAATAAAACGGCGCCATCAAGAGTGTTCCATCCATTATCAACCACCAGTCGTAAACGTATAGGTTCTCCAAGTTTTACTCCATTGTTTTCCGGCACTTGCTTGCCATCG
>JBDSBL010000083.1:0-13145 GCA_039921625.1 Chitinophagaceae bacterium | reverse complement strand
GATAATTGTTCGGGAAGGAAGAACGCTTAATGAAAAATTCTTAAAAGCGGCTATAATCGCTTAAAACCCTTGCCTAGTATTAAGTGATCCGGATTGGATTCGAACCAATGACCTACTGCTTAGAAGGCAGTTGCTCTATCCAACTGAGCTACCGGACCCGAAAGAGGCGCAAATATAATTATTTGAAAGAATATCAAGCAAACTTCCTCATTCCATGAATTAAACCCATTAAAAATAGGCGTATATTTTTTCAAAATTAGCAAGCTGCCAAGTTGTTACACGTAAAGCACTAAAAAGCCAATAATTCTCTATTCCTTTTAACTTATAAGCAAGTAGATTTATACTATTTTCTCCAAACTATATGTTCCATTTTTTATAATTTATTCCTTCTGCATCTTTTCATTTTTTTTTAATCCCAATAATATTATGCATCCATAGTCTAAAACTTTTTCTTTAAGTAGATAAAGAATACAGTAGGTAGCTTTTTAGCTCAAAATTTAGGTTACCCCATTTTCAAATTAAATTGAGGAAACAGTTTTTACAATACAGGAATGGAAATTTAATTTCGATTTAATTATGGATCATTCATTTTCTTACGGAACAGATCACCTGACCGTTTCCATTTGCACAGCATTAGAAAACGGAAAGGTTAAGGGAATATTTGGAAAAAAGGCAAAAGCGGCTGTACTGAAAAGCGAACAGTACATTCAAAAAATGGTAGATGATGATGCTACCGTTTATGGCGTGACCACCGGATTTGGCATTTTAGCCAACACAAAAATTAACAAAGAAGACGCCGCCACACTGCAATATAAAATACTGCAAAGTCACAGTGTAGGAGTAGGTGATCCGGTACCATTGTCTATTGCGCGAACAATGCTGATCACTAAACTACATTCCCTCGCTAAAGGATTTTCAGGCATAAGATTATCTACCCTCGAGCGCATTTTATGGCATTTAGAAATGGACGTAATTCCAGTAGTTCCTGAAAAAGGAAGTGTTGGTGCTTCTGGAGATCTTGCTCCGTTAGCACACTTATTTTTACCGTTAATTGGCTTGGGAGAAGTTTTTTATAAAGGGCAACGACTTCCATCTCTTTCTGTTTTAAATGAGTTCCAATTAAAACCCGTAACACTTGGGCCTAAAGAAGGTTTGGCACTGATAAACGGTACGCAATTTATTTTATCCTATGCAGTTAAGGGAGTGCAACGCCTGCACAACTGTTTGGAAGCTGCAGATATAATTGGTGCTATGAGCCTGGAAGCACTTACTGGTACCAAAGCTCCTTTTGATGAACGGTTGCATCAACTGCGGCCTTTTGCAGGAAGTTCTTTGGTGGCGCAACGGCTTCGCAAATTGGTGCATCAATCCGAAATTATGCAAAGTCATATTGATTGCGGTAGGGTGCAGGATCCGTACTCCTTGCGATGCATGCCGCAGGTACACGGCGCCAGCCGCAATGCCTGGCTGCATTTAAAAGAACTTACAGAAATTGAATTAAACAGCGTCACAGATAACCCAATTGTGTTTGGAGAAAGTGATACAGTAAGCGGTGGAAATTTCCATGGGCAACCCCTTGCATTGCCCTTGGATTATGCGTGCTTTGCCGCTTCGGAAGTGGGAAATATTTCTGATCGCCGTTGCTATTTATTGCTGGAAGGAAAATGGGGACTTCCCCAATTGCTGATGAATAATGTAGGGTTAAACAGTGGCTTTATGATACCACAATACACTACTGCGGCTTTGGTTACAGAAAATAAAACACTTTGTTTTCCGGCAAGTGCAGATAGTATTCCTACTTCTTTAGGCCAGGAAGATCATGTAAGCATGGGCAGTATAAGCGGGAGAAAATTGGATAAAGTGCTTGATAACCTAGAATACATTTTAGCCATTGAATTATTGTGCGCAGCACAAGCCATTGAATTTAGAAGGCCGCACAAAAGCAGCAGCTTTTTAGAACATGCACATGAAATGGTGCGGCAGCAGGTAAGCTTTGCTATGGAAGACCGCATATTTGCCAATGATATCAATAAAATAAAATCCATCATTGCTGATTTTTCATTTGTGAAAAATGTAGAAGTCTTTGCAGGTCAATTGGAAGTAACTCTTTCGGAAGGTTACCCATCCTTTGTATTGTAAATAAAGTACTGCCACTTTTTTGCCATCTAAAAATCGACTTCTAAATAAATTTTTTTATGCTACAGAAATACGACCCCTTAAAATATAAAACACCTACCGGCACGGCATTAAATTGTAAAGGATGGATTCAGGAGGCAGCCCTGCGCATGCTATTAAACAATCTTGATCCGGAAGTGGCCGAGCGGCCGGATGACCTGATAGTGTATGGTGGAAGAGGAAAGGCAGCCCGAAACTTTGAAGCGCTGGATCAGATCATTGCCTCATTAAAAATATTGGAAAATGACGAATCATTATTGATTCAAAGTGGCAAGCCGGTAGGCATTTTAAAAACACATAAGGATGCTCCGCGGGTTCTCATTTCCAACTCGCAGCTGGTGCCCAACTGGGCTACGTGGAAACACTTTGATGAACTAGAAAAAAAAGGCCTGATGATGTATGGGCAAATGACAGCAGGGAGCTGGATCTATATTGGATCGCAAGGCATAGTGCAAGGCACTTATGAAACCTTTGCTGCAATTGCTGATAAGCACTTTGGCGGCACGTTGAAAAATACGATTACCGTAACAGCAGGCCTGGGTGGCATGGGCGGTGCGCAGCCGCTTGCCGTCACCATGAATGGCGGAGTATGCCTTGCTGCAGAAGTGGAAAAATGGAGAATAGAAAAACGATTGGAAACAAAGTATTGCGATTTGCTTATTGAAGATTTGGATGAAGCCATTGACAAAGCATTGGATGCTAAAGAAAAAGGCCAAGCATTATCCATTGGTGTAGTTGCCAATGCAGTACACCTATTAAAAAGAATATTGGAAAGAGGCATAGTGCCGGAAGTGGTTACTGATCAAACTTCTGCACACGATCCATTGTATGGTTATTGGCCACATGACCTTTCCTATCAAGAGGCAGCAAACCTTCGGGTAAAAGATCCCGACGAATACATGAAGCATGCCTATCAATCTATGGTTGACCATGTACGGCTTATGCTGGATTTGCAGCAAAAAGGTTCTGTAACTTTTGATTATGGAAACAATATAAGAGCAAGAGCAAAAGAAAAAGGATTGGAAAATGCTTTTGATTTTCCAGGTTTCGTCCCTGCTTACATCAGGCCACTTTTTTGTGAAGGAAAAGGTCCGTTCCGGTGGGCTGCACTAAGCGGAGATCCTGCAGATATTGCGGAAACGGATAAAATAATTGCATCACTATTTCCCGAAAATCTATCGCTGCAGCGCTGGTTAAAACTTGCTCAGGAAAAAATAGCTTTTCAAGGGTTGCCCGCCCGCATTTGTTGGTTGGGACAAGGAGAGCGGGAAAAAGCGGGGCTTGCATTTAATGACTTGGTGCGCACCGGAAAAGTAAAGGCGCCCATTGTTATTGGTCGTGATCATTTAGACACTGGTTCAGTAGCATCGCCCAACAGGGAAACTGAAGCAATGCTTGATGGCAGCGATGCCGTTGCCGATTGGCCAATATTAAATGCCATGGTAAACACCGCCGGAGGTGCCTCATGGGTAAGCTTACATCATGGCGGTGGGGTAGGTATGGGCTACAGTATACATGCAGGGATGGTGATAGTAGCAGACGGTACAGATGAGGCCGAAGAACGCTTAAAAAGAGTTCTAAGAAATGATCCGGGAATGGGAGTAATAAGACATGCAGATGCGGGTTATCCTACAGCCATTGAAACAGCAGCAACGTTTGATCTGGATATTAAAAAAAGAATCGAATAAACAAATGAAACAAGCAAAAATCGTTTTAATTAATCGTCCCTTCTTGCAAATCAGTAACTAAAAATAAAGCAAAGCTATTTATCCAAATGGCATTAGAATTAGATTAAAATAGGGAAGAGGTAGTGCTGGGGCATAATTTTTATGTTATCTTATAGGTAATCACTATTTGTTTACATAAAACTTTTATCATGGAAAATAACAATGAGGACCGAAACCAGCAAGCAGGAAAATCTACAGATAACAAAGACCAACAGGCAACTAGCTCCAATAACGACCAGCAAAATAAAATGGATGAGAATCCACAAGAAGGGAGCGAGTGGGGTAACTACAGAACCCGCGAATTAAGTAGCAAAGAAGATGATGCGGACAAAGAAGGAAGCAGGGACCTCAATCCCTCAAACGCTTAAATAAGTACACATTTAATTTAGGGATATAAACCCAAACTTTTAAATCTGCCAGTTCAGTTATTATAAAAAGGACTGGCAGATTTTATTATTAAAAACATAGATCAAAATAAGAAAATTTGACCTCAAAATGTCAGATTTTAAAATGGAAATTTACATACCTCAATGGTCTGATTATTGGGGCTAATGCTTTTGATCCAATGTTGAAAAACACTTATGAGCAGATTATTAATTATATCGAACCGGCTTCCTTTTTCTCTTGAGAAAAAAGGTGAATCCGTAGTAGTTCGTCAAAGTTCAGGTGGCCTTGTTTCTGCCATAAAAAGTTTTTTTGAAGGTTCTTCCACTGGCAACATAGAATTCACAGATAAAATTTGGATCGGTAGTTTGGATGCTCCAAAAGAAGATTGGGACATCGTCAATGATATGGGAGCTTATGAAGCTGATTTTGGTATAGAACCCATTTTTGCAGATGAAAAAGTATACACCGATTTTTATAATGGTTTTTCCAATTCTATTGTGTGGCCGCTCTTTCATTATTTTCCTTCATTAGCAGAATACAAAAAGGATTACTATGAGGCGTACATGGAAGTGAATCGTCTTTTTGCAAAAAAAATTATAGCCATATACCAACCCGGAGATATTATATGGGTGCACGATTATCAATTAATGACCCTTCCGCAAATGATCAGAGAAGCGTTGCCAGACGCCACTATTGGGTTCTTTTTACATATTCCTTTCCCATCCTATGAAATTTACAGGCTAATGCCAACCGAATGGAAAAAGGAAATATTAAAAGGCATTTTAGGAGCAGATCTGATTGGATTTCATACGCAGGATTACGTGCAGCATTTTATACAATCGGCTAAAATGGTATTGGCAATTGACAACCAATACAGCACCATTTATTATAAAGGAAGAATGATCCGTGCGGACTTGTTTCCTATTGGCATTGATTATCAAAAATTCCGGGATGCCGCTACGGATAAAACGGTGGTGGCCATCAGCACAAAATTGGAAGAAACGTTTAGAGAACAAAAAATTATTTTTTCTGTTGACCGCCTTGATTACACCAAAGGACTCAACTACCGCTTGGAAGGTTTCAGTGAATTTTTGGAGCGCCATCCTTTGTGGCGAGAGAAAGTAACGTTTATTTTAAATGTCATTCCTTCCCGTGACCTGATCCCTGCGTACATAGAAAGGAAGCGGCAAATAGAAGAAAAAGTAAGTGCCATTAATGGCCGGTTTTCCACCCTTCAATGGCAGCCACTTATTTACCGTTTCAATCATTTAGGATTTGAAGAATTATGTGCCTTGTACCAGGCAGCAGATGTTGCCTTGCTCACGCCATTGAGAGATGGAATGAACCTCGTGGCTAAAGAATATATTGCTTCCTGCATAGATAAAGGAGTACTTATCTTAAGTGAATTAGCAGGGGCCGCCAATGAATTGAATGAAGCAATTTTGGTAAACCCTACGGACACAAGCGAAGTAGCTGATTCAATTGATATTGCATTGAAAATGCCTGCTGTGGAGCAACGCTCCAGATTATCCTACATGCAAAAACGCTTGTCGGATTATAATGTAATTAGCTGGGTTAATGATTTTTTAGAGCAACTGAATGCGGCCAAGATAGAACAGCAGGCAAATGCCATCAATCTGTTGGACAAACAAACCATTAAAATGATGGTGGATGATTTTAATAATTCAACAAAACGATGCATACTCCTCGATTATGATGGCACTTTGGCGCCTATCCAAAAGCTTCCATCCATGGCGTTTCCGGGAGAAGAATTGTTGCAGCTGCTTAAAGAACTGGCAACCGACGCCTCCAATGAAATTATTATTATCAGTGGACGCGATTCTAATATTTTAGAAAAATGGCTGGGAGATTTACCGGTAAGTTTGGTGGCAGAGCACGGTGCTATGATCCGGTATAAAGGAAAGGAATGGGTACAACAAAATACGGTATCCAATGCATGGAAAGAACAAATCAAACCCATCATGCAATTGTTTGTAAGCCGCTGTGCGGGCTCTTTTGTAGAAGAAAAGAAAAACACCTTGGCCTGGCATTATCGCAATACACATCCCGACCTTGGGTTTGTACGCTCTCGCGAATTGCAGAATAGTTTATTGCAATTGACGGTCAACACCCCTTTGCAGGTCATTGATGGAAACAAGGTATTAGAAGTACGCATCATTGGTATTGACAAAGGAGTGACTGCACAAAAAATCATGCAGCATTTTACACCTGACTTTACTTTATGTCTTGGAGATGATACCACGGACGAAGACATGTTTAAAGTATTAAGGGATAAAGCGTTTACAATAAAAATTGGCTCCGGCAATACCGCAGCAGAATATACTTTACCGTCGCAGCAAGAAGTTTTACCCTTACTGAAAAAATTTATTTCACCCGTTCGAATAGGACAATATGGCTATACACAAGTATGATCTCGGCATTATTGGCAATTGCTCGTACCTCGCATATATAGATAAAACAGCTGATGTAAAATGGATGTGCCTGCCTCGTTTTGACAGCAGCTTTCTTTTCGGGTCTTTACTGGATGAAGAAAAAGGAGGACATTTTTATATACGGCCTGCCAATCCCGATTATTCCAGTTCTCAATATTATATCCCAAATACGAATGTACTGGTGACTGAATTTTATGCCAGTGATGGCCGCTTTCGGATATATGATGTAGCACCCAGAATGACAATACATGAACGGCAGTTTAAGCCCTTAATGCTGGTCCGCAAAATAGAACTTATGAGCGGCGATCCAAGCATAATGGTGGTGTGCGATCCTCGCGGTGACTATGGCAAAATTGTGCCGCAGATAGTGACCGGCAGCAACCACATAGGTTATCTTGGATTGGATAAGCAAGTACGGATGACCACCGACATTTCCATTAGTTATATTTTGGAGAAAAGGCCTTTTGTATTAGACCAATCAAGGTATATAGTACTTACTTATGGAGAACCCTTAGAAGCTCCTTTGCAAGAAACGGCAGAGGATTTTTTAGCACAAACTATTCGCCACTGGCAAAACTGGGTAAAGGCAAGTTATATTCCAAACATTTACCAGGAGCAGATCATTCGTTCGGCCCTTATTTTAAAACTACATCAGTACGAAGATACCGGTGGCATAATAGCATCTGGTACCACTAGCTTACCCGAACATGATGGAAGCTCCCGCAATTGGGATTATCGATATTGTTGGTTTCGAGATACCTATTATACCCTGCGTGCTTTTAACCAAATGGGCCACTTTGAAGAATTGGAAAAGTACTTTGATTATATCCAAAACATTATTAGAAATGCACAGGAAACCTTGCAGCCACTATATTCCATCACGGGTGAAAAAGACCTGTACGAACGGGAGTTAGACCTAGCCGGATACAAAGGAAATAAACCCGTGCGCATTGGCAATAAAGCCTACATACAAGTGCAAAATGATGTGTACGGCCAAGTGCTGGTGAGCCTGATGCCTCTCTACATAGATAAACGATTGACCTTTGCCAAAAAGCATAGTTATAAAAATATTGTTCCCTGGTTGCTGGACCGAATAGAGTTAAACATGCATGCGGTGGATGCCGGACTTTGGGAGTTTAGAAACAGCAAATATTTATTTGCGTATACCTTATTATTTCATTGGGCGGGAGCAAAAGCAGCTTTTAAAATTGCGCAAACTTTTGATGATAAAGAGCTGATGCAAAAAGCAGATGCGTTGAGCAAAGAAGCTTCGATAACTTTAGAAAAATGCTGGGATAATACGCGCGGTGTGTACACGCAAGCGGTCGGCACTTCTAATTTAGATGCAAGTACGTTGAAACTGATTACCATGAATTATTTGCACCATGGCGATCCCCGGGCAAAAAGCCATATTGAACAATTGGAAAAAGAATTACTGGCCGAACATGGTTTGTTTTACCGCTATAAACACTATGATGATTTTGGGGTGCCGGAAACTACCTTTTTAGTGTGTGCTTTTTGGTATGTAGATGCTCTTGCCTGTGTGGGCAGAGTAGATGATGCAAAAGAAAACTTAGAAAAGATTTTAGGCTTTAGTAATCACCTGGGAATTTTCAGTGAAGATGTAGGAGTAGATGGATCTCAATGGGGCAATTTTCCGCAGACTTACAGTCATGTAGGCCTTATCAATGCGGCCTTCCGCATATCCCGAAAAATAGATGCAGCAGAATTTTTATAATTAAAAACAAACAATGTTATTTTAGCCAAAATGGCTACACTTATTACCAACATTAAGTCCCTTATTAATGTGCGCAATGTACCCTCTGTAATTAGGGGCAAACAGTTGAAAGATCTTCCGGTAATAGACAATGCCTACCTGATTGTAGAAGATGGTTTCATAGCTGATTTTGGAAAGATGGAGGAATGTGAATTTACCGTTAAGGACTTTGCAACTTCCTTTGATGCTACCGGAAAAATGATCTTGCCTTCCTGGTGCGATAGTCACACCCACCTTGTATTTCCTGCATCTAGGGAAAATGAATTTATTGATAAGATCAATGGATTATCCTATTCTGAAATTGCCGCAAAAGGTGGAGGCATTTTATCATCTGCTAATAAATTAGCCCACTTATCAGAAGATGAATTATACAACGATGCTTATAAGAGATTGCAAGCGGTAGCTAAAATGGGAACCGGTGCTATAGAAATAAAAAGTGGCTATGGATTAAGTGTAGAGGGGGAATTGAAAATGCTACGGGTGATCAAACGATTAAAACAAAATTCATCAGTAGTGATCAAAGCAACTTTCCTGGGAGCTCATGCGGTTCCAGCAGCATACAAGCAAAACAAAAAAGGCTATATAAAAACGATATTGGAAGAAATGTTGCCTGCTATAGCGGATCAAAAATTAGCTGACTTTATTGATGTTTTTTGTGAGGAAGGATTTTATACGCCAGCGGAAACAGAACTTATTTGTAGGGCAGGAGCGGCTTACGGTTTGAAAGCAAAGATTCACGCCAACCAATTGACAGTTTCGGGAGGGGTAGAGGCAGCCGTAAACGTAGGTGCACTTTCGGCAGACCATTTGGAAAGTATGGACGAGGCTTCTATACAAGCTTTGGCCCATTCCAATACTATGGGCACCTTGCTACCATCCGCTGCCTTTTTTCTTCGGATGCCTTATCAGCCCGCCAGAAAATTGATTGATGCCGATTGCCTAATTGCGTTGGCTTCTGATTACAACCCGGGTTCGTCACCTTCTGGCAATATGAATTTTGTAATAGCCCTAAGTTGCATACAAATGAAAATGCAACCGGAAGAAGCTATCAACGCAGCTACCTTGAATGGGGCTTATGCAATGGATGTACATGATGTAGCGGGAAGCATCACCATTGGCAAGTTTGCTAATCTAATACTGACAAAAGAGATTCCATCGATTCATTATTTGCCTTATGCATTTGGAGAAAATAATATAGAGAACATCATGTTGCGGGGAAACTGGCTTTCCTAAAGAGACCGTTGCCCATTACTTTCGCCACCTATTTAAACAAGGAATAATTACTTTCAATTAATAATTGAATCAGGATAACGGAAAAATTTTAAAGTAGTAAAAGATGACACCTCATTTAAAGATTTACTCAAAAGAAGACATTCTATCATTGACCACCGTACGCAAATTTGAAACAAAATTGGGTGAAGAAGTACAATACTTAGAAGGAGAAAACCTCAATGCAGCATTAGCAAATAGTTCCGCGAAATATGTGGTTGTTGGTATTCCCGAAAACATTGGAGTAAAAGCAAATTATGGAGTGGGAGGAACGGCAACTGCCTGGCTTCCCTTTTTACAATCCTTTCTCAATATTCAAAGCAATGATTTTTTTACCGGTGAAGAAGTAGCTGTATTAGGTCATTTTGATTTCGGCGATTTGGAAAGCCTTATTGATAAAAATGCTTTTAGTGAAGAAGAAAAAGTGGCGGCGCTCCGCCATGCAGTGATCACCATAGATGATGAGGTGGAAAAGCTAATTAAAGCCATTGCAGCAAATAATAAAATACCGATAGTAATTGGAGGTGGGCACAATAATGCGTATCCAATTATAAAAGGAGTAGCAAAGGGTTTGCTGCAACTGCAAAAGGTGCCTTTAGCGCAAATCAATTGCATCAACCTCGATGCCCACACAGACTACCGGCCAATAGAAGGAAGGCACAGTGGTAATGGATTTCGATATGCTGAAGAAGATGGTTTCTTACAGAAATATTGCGTGGTAGGTCTGCACGAAAATTATTTACCACAAAATGTATGGGTGGATATTGTCAACAATCCATTTATTGATTGCATCACTTTTGAAGATATTTTCATTCACGAAAAAAGATCCTTTCAGCAAGCCGTTTCGCATGCTATTGAGTTTACAGATGATAATTTTACGGGGATTGAATTGGATTTGGATAGTATCGAAAATGTGTTAAGCAGTGCCGGGTCTCCTTCTTCGCTTACTACCATTCAGGCAAGGCAATTTTTAAATCTATGTGCTGCTAATGCAAAGGTTTGTTACCTGCACATTTGCGAAGGAGCTACTCACCTGGCCAATGGCAAAAAAAACGAGGCAACCGGAAAATTAATCAGTTACCTCGTGAGTGATTTTATAAAAATGAATACCGAATAATTATTTCTTCGGAATTTTTAATTTCCATCCTGGCTGTATTAAGTCAGGATTTTTTATTTGATCCCGGTTGGCTTCATAAATCTCTTTCCAGGGAATGCCATACTTCTGACCGATCTTGGAAAGGCTGTCACCAGATACTACTTCGTACTCTTCTTCGCCACCACCACCGGAGATATTTAAATTAAGAATTAAGTCTCCTGAACGGTAGTCCGGATCAATGCGATTGTACTCATCCCAAAGTTGTTTTTTCACACTTTCAGATGGAACCTCTCCATTGATGTATAAAACATTATCCTGTTCGCGAACTTCTAAATTAGTAGCGCCGGCGCTCTTTGCTGCCGAAACCAAAGACTGATATTTATCTTGAAGTGCCATATTAATTTCTCCTATTTTTTAATGGTTATTTGGTTGTCGATGTTTCTAACATTTGCTTCGCTAAAAGCCATCATTACTTTCTGTAATTCATCACGGCTTTTTACTGTTCCCCGCAGGATTACTTTACCATTAGATACATCAGAAGTAACACCCGGAAAACGTTGCGCAATGCTTGCTGCAGAAGAACGAATGGTTGCATCAGCATCTACAGTGGGTGGTGGAGGAGGAGCCATCACGGTAATATTATTCACCACTGAGGTCACACCTTTTACACTTTTAGCAGATGTTTCTGCATTTGTTTTGCATGCATCATCAGGGCAATTACCATTTAAAGTAACCACACCATCATTTACAGTTGCAGTAATATTTGCTAAAGAAGCGTCCGCTTTTGCTTTTTCATTGAAAGATTCCTGAATGTCCGAATCCTTCGCTTTGTTGTTGCACGACTGAAAAGAGACCCCAGCCAGCAGCGTTAACGCCAGGCATAATTGCACAAAATTTTTTTTCATTTGTTTTTTGTTTGATGAAAGAATTTAATTCACTGGAAGATATACAACTCTTATACCACCCAACTATTTTTTAAAAATCATCCTATTTCTGCTTCTAACGTCATTATTTTTTCAAATGTTTCTTCGTATTGGGCATTTAAATTAGCAATTTGCTGGTCCGCTTGTTTGTAAGCAGTCTCCGTTTCTTTAAATTTTTTAGGATCGCTATATATGCCCGGCAGAGAAAGATTGGTTTCTAATTCTGATCTTCTCTTTTGAAGTTCTGCCAATTTTTGCTCTAATTGCTGAAAGTTGCGTTGTTGCTTTTGCAGTTCTTTTCGTGATAATTGAATAGCATCTGGAGTTCTCTCTACTTTTTTGGCAGCAGTAGATTCCGTTTTCTTTTGTTGGCCACTTTTATTGCCCCGTTCCGCTTGCGCTTTTGCTTTTTCTGCCCGTTCTTTCCAATCCATCCACTCGGCATAAGTGCCTTTAAACTCCTGTATTTTATGATCTACAATCTCCCAGATCTTATTAGCTATTTTAGAAATAAAATACCGGTCGTGACTCACTAATATCAAACTTCCTTCGTACCGGTTCAATGCATCTATCAATAGTTCGGTGGAATGAATATCAAGGTGATTGGTCGGTTCATCCAACATTAAAAAGTTGGCTTTCGAAGTCATTGTTTTTGCTAAGGCAACCCGTGCTTTTTCACCTCCACTTAATACTTTTATTTTCTTTTCTACATCATCGCCGCTAAACAAAAAACAACCTAATAAAGTCCGCAACTCCAATTCTGTTTTTTGAGCTCCGGCTTCTTTCATTTCATCAAGCACGGTATTGTTTACATTCAGTGCTTCCATTTGATGCTGCGCATAAAAGGAGGCATCTACATTGTGGCCCCATTTCCGTTCACCTTCAAAAGTTTCTGTACCGGCTATGATGCGCAGCATAGTAGACTTTCCTTTTCCATTGGCACCCACCAAAGCTATTTTATCACCCCGGTCTATTTCGGCAGAGGTGTTTTCTACAATCGTTATGTCTTTAAATTTTTTGGTAATGTGTTTTAATTCTACCAACACACGTCCGGGCGTTTTATCTATATTAAAATTGATCCGGATGTTAGGGCGCTCAATTTCTACATCCTCTATTTTATCCAGTTTTTCCAATTGCTTCATAGCACTTTGGGCCAGTGCGGCTTTAGATGCTTTTGCTTTAAAGCGTTCTATAAAGCGTTCCTGTTGTCTTATATAATCCTGTTGGTTTTCAAAGGCACGCTGCTGAAGCTCCACCCGCATATCTTTTTCCTGCTCGTAAAATTCATAATTACCATTATAAAAATGCAATTCACGCTGGTACAACTCAACCACCTTC
>JBDSBL010000082.1:0-19785 GCA_039921625.1 Chitinophagaceae bacterium | reverse complement strand
ACAATACTTTTAGCATTGGTGCCCCCATTTGTAGTAGTAGACCCTACACCAGTCTCTGCAATTCCTTCTGCACAGTTAGCCCCTCCATAACCTACAAAATCTAATACAATACCAGTAGTAGGTACTGGAGTTATTGTACTAACTAAAATAACCTTACCATCTTGTGCTCCTAGGTTTGTATTTCCTGTTGCATCTGGTGTCGGTAGTGCATTTCCTACAGGTCCACTTGAATTAGCTTGAATTAGGTAATATTGCCCAGGTTGTATAATACCACTTAGGGCAGCAACTAATACAAAAGTATTTGTAGTAGGTGCAGTGCTATTCGCAGGTGAGTATTGAACTGAATAACCTGTAAGATTTATTGCAGTTTGTGTGTTATTAAAGATCTCTATAAAATCATTGGTGTAAGTGGCCCCTACGTTCCCCCCTCCCCCATAAACCTGGCTAATCACTTGCGCATTCACTGAAAGGGATGCAAAAAAAATCAGGGCTAAAATGAAACGTGCTCTCATAAAATTAATTTTTATAGTGGTTGGACTATAGGAGAAGGAAAACAACTTTCGATTAGGGTGTAGGAATAGCACGGCCTGCTTACTATGAAAATAAGGTAAAACAATTATATAGTACAAAAAGTTGTAAAGTATTTACAGAAATTTTCCAGTATGGCTTTGGGCAGATTTTTTTAGTCCTTCCGGCTTGCCGGCATACACCAGGTAACCGCCATCAGCCCCTGCTTCCGGGCCAAGGTCTATCACCCAATCTGCGCTTTTTATTACATCAGTATTGTGTTCAATCACTAATATAGAGTGGCCACCATCTATTAAGGCATTAAAGGAAGCAAGCAACTTTTTTATATCATGGAAGTGAAGGCCTGTAGTAGGCTCATCAAAAATAAAAAGAACCTTACCTGCTGCTTTCCCTTTACCTAAAAAAGTAGCCAGCTTTACGCGTTGTGCTTCTCCGCCGGATAGCGTGTCGGACGACTGACCCAGCTTTACATAGCCAAGGCCTACATCACTCAAAGGTTTTATAGCCGTGATGATTTGTTTTTCTCCTTCAAAAAAAGCAATTGCTTCGTCCACGCTCATCTCCAGCACATCAAATACACTCTTGCCTTTGTATTGCACTTCCAATACTTCTTCTTTGAATCGTTTTCCTCCGCATACATCGCAGGTAAGGTGCACATCAGCCAAAAACTGCATTTCCACCACCTTTTCTCCTTCTCCTTTGCAAGCATCGCAACGGCCGGCATCTACATTAAATGAAAAATGTTTTGGTTGAAAGCCACGCATTTTACTTAATGGTTGCTCGGCAAACAGATCACGCACACTGTCCCATGCTTTTACATAGGTTACCGGATTGCTGCGCGATGATTTTCCAATAGGATTTTGATCTACCATTTCTACCTGGGTGATGGCCCCAATATCTCCGGTTATGTCTTTGTGAAGACCTACTTTATCACCGGCTTCTCCTTTCTCTTTTTGCAAAGAAGGGTAAAGAATGCCTTTTACTAAAGTTGTTTTACCAGACCCGCTTACTCCACTTACCACACACAAAACATTGAGCGGGAAAGCAACGGTAATATTTTTTAAGTTGTGTTGCCGTGCACCTTCCACGGTGATGGATTTAGTCCATTTGCGAACCTCTTTCGGAGGATCAATAGATAGTTCTCCTTTGAGGTATTTTCCGGTAAGGCTTTTTTTGTTCCGGATCAATTCATCATAATTACCGGCAGCCACTACTTCCCCACCTAGGTGCGATGCCAGTGGACCCATATCAATAATGTAGTCTGCTTCGCGCATCATCATCTCATCATGCTCCACTACCACTACGGTATTGCCTAATGCTTGCAGATCCTTCAGTACCCGTATCAAATTTTGAGTATCTCTTGAATGCAAACCAATGGACGGTTCATCCAAAATATAAAGTGAATTGGTAAGGTTGCTGCCGAGGCTGCGGGTGAGTTGTATCCGTTGGCTTTCCCCGCCGCTTAATGTATTGGCCAGGCGGTTTAAGGTAAGGTAGCCAAGACCTACATTGAGTAAGGTATCTATGCGCAGGCTTATCTCTATTTGAATTCTTTTGGATACTTCCTTTTCAAAATCAGTGAAATTTTCTACGGCGGCACCAAACCATGTTTTCAAATCTTTTACCGGCAACTCACTTAATTCACCAATATGCTTACCTCCCACTTTTACATACAATGCTTGCGGTCGCAGGCGGTATCCGCCACAATCAGGGCAGGTAGTGCGGCCACGAAAGCGGCTCAGTAAAACGCGGTATTGTACTTTATATAAATTTTGCTCTACCTCTTTAAAAAATGCATCTATACCGTCAACAAATTCATTTCCTTTCCATAGTGTTTTATATTGTTCGGCCGTGAGGTCCATCACTGGTGTATGCACCGGAAAATTAAAATGGCGGGCTCCTTTTACAAATCGTTCTTTCCATAACCCTAGTTTCTCACCCTTCCAGGGTGCTACAGCACCTTCGTATACACTTAATAATTTATTTGGAATAACGAGGTCTTCATCTATGCCCAACACCATTGAAAAACCTTCGCAGGTGGGGCAGGCACCGAGTGGATTATTAAACGAAAAAAGATTTGGAACCGGTTCTTCAAACTGAATGCCATCTGCTTCAAATCGGTTATTAAAATGCAATAATTTTTCTCCATCTACTTCTATATATACATCTCCTTCGCCCTCATAAAAAGCAGTACCTATAGAATCTCCAAGGCGATGTTCATCATCCTCGTCTAATTTTTTACTTACAATGCGGTCAATAAGAACATATACATTTTCAGGAAATGTAAAAGCATCTATAAAAGCTTCGCCATCTTCCAGAAGATCTTCAATTCGGTAGGTAGCACTTTCTGTTACAGGGTTTTCTTTTTGGGTAAATGATATAGGAGATACATACAAGCGGGAAAAACCTTTCTGCATTAGTATGGCAAGTTCTTCTTTTATATCCCGGTTGCGGTGTTGTTTGAATGCGGTCAGGATATATGCTTTTGCTCCGTTTCTTAAAACACGTAATGCATCAAGCACATCTGCCACATCATCTTTTTTTACCGGCTTACCACTTACCGGAGAAATGGTAACACCAATGCGGGCAAACAGCAACCTGAGGTAATCATAGATCTCCGTCATGCTGCCAACGGTACTGCGGGGGGTACGGGTGATTACTTTTTGTTCGATGGCAATGGCTGGAGCCAATCCCTTTATATAATCTACATCCGGCTTATCCATGCGATTTAAAAACTGCCGCACATACGCACTAAGGCTTTCAGCATAGCGCCGCTGCCCTTCAGCATATAAGGTATCAATGGTAAGAGATGATTTGCCAGAGCCGGATACTCCGGTTACAACAATTAATTTATTTCGGGGAAATTGAACATCGATGTTCTTCAGATTGTGCACCCGGGCACCCTTAATTACTATAGGTTCTGTATCATTATTAAACCGCTTTGCGGATTTTTTCACTGTATCCTGTTTCATCATTTGCAGCACAAAAGTACCCTACAATCAAACACCTGATAATCATTAACACTTCTTTTGCTAAAAGAGATAAAACCTAATTACCAACTATTGCTACTATTAAAAAAGAAATCTATTTTTACTCCACAAATCTTCTACTAAAAAAGCAAACTCGCCTATCGGATAAAACTTCTACCCTTTTTTTATTTATAATCCTTATCCCTAACACACATCTAAACCAGGAGTTTTATGCCAAGTTTAACCCGATTGACCGACCACGATCTGATTAATTCTTTTATTGACGGTAATGTAAACGCCTTTGAAGCGCTTGTATTGCGTCATAAAGACAAACTTTACACTTCTATCTTATTTTTGGTTAAAGACAAGTTTCTTGCCGAAGATATTTTTCAAGACTCTTTTATCAGAATTATTGATACTATTCGCGGTGGACGCTACACAGAAGAAGGTAAATTTTTGCCTTGGGCCATGCGCATTGCACATAACCTATGTGTAGATCATTTTCGTAAAGTGAAACGCACTCCAACTATTAAAACTGGTGATGATCAGGACATCTTTGAAGTATTGAATTTTACGGAAGAAAGTGCGGAAGATAAAATGATCAAAAAGCAAAGCCATAGCCGGGTAAAAGATATGCTTGATCAACTTCCACAAGATCAACGGGAAGTAATTATTCTAAGGCATTATGCCGATATGAGTTTCAAAGAAATAGCAACGATCACCGACTGCAGTATCAATACGGCATTGGGCCGCATGCGGTATGGATTAATAAATTTGCGGAAGATGATGGTGCAAAAACAAATTGCCTTATAAAATAGGTACGCTGCATTCAGATATCATTTTATGCCATTTTATTTTTCTATTCTTATTGAACCAAAAACAACTTTCAATGTTCATTAATCAGAAAGTAACTGCAATTTGAAAATCAATATCTTTTTATTTAAATATTTCCATAACTTAATCAATAAATAAGAAATTTCTGCGTTAGTAATGTATCCAAATAAGTTGCTTAAAAACTGCGTAATGAGCCAATTACCAAAACATAAATTATTTTTAATTATCCTCTCTACTTTATAGTCATTCTTTTTCATTCACCACATCGCTTGCCGTGGTAGGTTGGTAAAGGATGACGACTAATTGAAAAAGTCCCGGTCGCTCGGGACTTTTTTTTATGCTACAAATTATTTTGATTTCTTAAAAGCTTCTAACCCGCAAAGAAGCCATTCTTTAAATTCATCCGGATCCGGAGTGTAGGTTTTTGTTTTGGTCAATGCAATTTCATCCGGGCTTATTATGGCATACTGCGGTTGAGAAACTGCATCAAAATTTTCAAATTGAAAAGTAGCCCACTTATCTCCTACCGTTACAATAGATTTTTTATCTCCATTCTTTGTGGTGTATTCTATTTGCTCCGAAGTAGGCAGGGATTTGCGCTCATCAACATATAAGGACACAACCACGAAATCATTTTTCATGAGTGCTCCTACCTCTGGGTCTGTCCACACCTTTTCCTCCATCCGCCGGCAATTGACACAGGCCCAACCGGTAAAATCAATTAACAACGGCTTTCCTTCACTCTTAGCCAAGGTAAGCGCAGCTTCATAATCACGCAATGGCTCAATGCTTCTTTCGCAGTTGACAGGATGCTTATATACACTGTAACACATAGGAGGCGGAAAGCCACTGATGAGGTGCAGGTTTGCGGCACGGGTATTAGTAACACCGGGTATTAAATAAATAGTAATGGCGGCAAACAAGGCAATGAAGGCCCATCTTGTTTTGGTAAGCTTCGGTTTGCTATCGTGCGGAAAACGGATAAGCCCAATGAGGTATAATACAATGGCAATGCCGATGACCACCCAGCCTCCAATAAACACTTCTCTTTTTACAAATCCCCACTGTTTTACGAGGTCTGCATTAGATAAGAACTTAATGGCCATGGCCAGTTCTATAAAACCAAAAACCACTTTTACAGAGGTAAGCCATCCGCCTGATTTTGGCAAGGAAGTCAACCAATGAGGAAAGAGGGCAAACAATACAAAAGGAAGCGCAAGACCTAATCCAAAACCGGACATTCCAGCGGTTAATTGTATTGCTCCCCCATTATTGCTTAAGGCTCCTGCCAGCAATGATCCCAATATAGGACCGGTACAGGAGAATGAAACAATAGCGAGTGTAAGCGCCATAAAAAAGATACCGGCTACATTTCCCACGCCCGATTTTTCATCTACCTTATTAGCAAAAGAGCCAGGTAATCCAATTTCAAAAAAGCCAAAAAAGGACAATGCAAAAATGATAAACACAACAAAAAAAGTAATGTTGAGCCAAACATTAGTTGAAATGTTATTTAAAATTTCAGGGTCTGTTTTATCAAGCAAATGAAATGGAAGGCTTAGCAAGGCATAGATGGCAAATATGCAAAAGCCATATAAAAATGCGTTTTTTACTCCTTTGCTTCTTGTGCCGGATCGCTTGGTGAAAAAAGAAACGGTAAGCGGTATCAGTGGAAAAACACAAGGAGTAATGAGGGCAATTAAACCACCAACAAGACCCAATAGAAAAATAGAAAATAAGCTCTTACCCGATGCTTCATCATCCCCACAGGCACTTACCGGAGCCTTATTATTTATGGAAGCAATCTTTATACGGGTGGTGGCGGCTACACCTCCCTGAAGTGGTACTGAAAATGAAGTTTCGATTTGATAAAATTCATCACCGCGGCCATACGTAAATAATAATTTTCCTTGCAACGTACCGGGTACTGTGCCTTCTATTTCCACTACTTGCCGCCAGGTGGAAGGTCCTTCAAATGTTTTCACCTTCACCCCTTCAAATAAAGTACTTGTCTCCGTCTTTGCCAATCCAGAGTCTTTAGCTGCACCCACTACCTTAATGGAAGAATCTCTAAATATTATTTCCGATGTGGGCACCTCACTTAAGGTTTGGTTGGGGGCATATAGTTGCCAGCCGGCTGCACCTTGCGTAGAAAAAATAAGTTCGTATTTGCTATCAGAAATTTTCTGGCTCGTTACTTTCCATTGGAACAGTTGTGCGCTGTCTTGCGAAAAACCAATATGAAATAAGAAGGTTAAAAGGAAAGAAAAACTTAAGCGTACAAAAAACTTCATGACGGTATTATTAAAAAAATAAACGGATTCTAAATAGAATCCGTTTGCAAAAAAAGTAAAATATTTTTATTTCAGTGCTATTGAAAATGCAACTGTCTTTGGTGGCAGGCATTTTTGATCATCGCAGGTTTGATATTCCAATTTTCCGGTAACGTTTGTTTTCGCTTTTCCCTTCACTTTTACTACCTGCACAAAATCTACTTTAGTACTATATTGATTAGCGGCAATATCTAATTTCACATCTTTAAATTTTTCCATCTTGCCCAATTCTTTCACACTGCCATCAAAATTTAATAATGGGTTTTTATTAAAGTTGAATGTGGTTGGTTGCGCAATGGCATCATCTGGTTGCTTTTGTGAGTATAAATGCCAACCCGGTTGAATGTTTGCCGTGAGGTATATTTCATACACATTGTCACTTACTTTTTTACTTGTATATGACCATGATACTGGGTTTTGAGCAAAAACAAAAGTAGCAGCGAACAGTAAAACAGAAGCAATAATAAATTTTTTCATGCACCAATTTTTGTATAGCAAATTTCAATCATTATAAATTGAATTGTTGTTAAAATTCAATGTCTCTAATCATTATGAGTGTGCCTTTCAATTCTTTAACTAATTGAAAAAAACGAAACAAAAAAATAGGTGAGGATTACTAGAAGTCATTGAATTATGTAACCCTTATGGCAACAACTACCGACTTCACCTTATCAAGCAGGGGTTAATATTTGAGAAAATAAAAGATGAAATAAGCGTCGGCCATCTGTATTGCCTAAATGCACCGAACAGGCTCTTTCCGGGTGAGGCATCATACCGATCACATTCCCGTTTTTATTACAGATACCGGCAATCTGCCTCATAGATCCATTAGGGTTAGCAGCGGCCACTTCCTCACCGGATTCATTGCAGTATTTTAATAAAATCTGGTTATTACTTTCCAAGTCATTCAATGTTTTTTCAGAAGCATAATACCTGCCCTCACCATGTGCCACAGGCAATTGGTACACATTTCCTTCCCTGTCTTTTACAAAAATATTTTTGCAGGTAAATTGTTGGGCAGCGTTGCGCAATAAGGCGCCGGGTAAAAGGTGTGATTCGCATAAAATTTGAAACCCATTACAGATACCTAAAACCTTACCGCCCTCCTCTGCAAATTGTAGTACGCTTTGCATAATAGGACTAAACCGGGCAATAGCTCCTGTGCGCAGGTAATCGCCAAAAGAAAATCCTCCGGGAAGAACAATGCAATCTTCATTTGTAAATTGAGAAAGGTCATTGTCCTTGTGCCAAAGCATCACCACTTCCTGCTTCAGATCATGCTCCAGCGCATGTTGTATGTCTCTATCACAATTAGAACCTGGAAATACAACCACACCAAACTTCATAGTTTCATATTGAGCTGCAAAGATAGTTGGCAAAACAGTTCCTTGCCTACTGCCAGGAAGATGTAAAATATTGTTGGCCCAAAATAGCTCCCAACGTAATGCTGAAAAGAAACAGGGGCCACCATTTGCGGGGTGGATATAAATATGCAGTGGTGTGAAAAGAGGCAAAAGGCGCCGCTATCAATATCCAGTTGTGAAATGTATGCGTATTATTAATAAAAGGAATAAAAAGAGCCACCAGTAAGTAAAGTAATAGAATGCTCCAATTTTTTCTTGCCTGTATTAGCATTTTCCGCAAATGCGTTTGTATATAATATCCTCCTATTAAAAAAGGAATGATCAAAAGAAAGGTGCTGGCAATCAACCAAATATTGCCATGAACTTCCTGAATTTGAATGGCAATTTTGGGTAATAATTTATGGGTTGAAAAATTATTGGTAAGGTATAAATAAACATAATAGAAATAATAAGGCGTTACCACCCCAAGGAGGAAAAGAAATAATTCATTCAACCGGAAGGGCCTCAGGATCATTAATCCTAATAAAAGGCAAACACCAAAAAAGACGGAAGGAAAAAATAGAAAAGTAGAAAGCCCGATCAATAATCCAATATTGTAAATGCTGCTACTAGCTGCTGCAATATTATACAACCGAAACAATTTAATGAATGCCCAGATAATTAAAGTATTAGCCACCAGAGCTGCAGATAAAAGATTCCATTCGGGCAAAAAAGAAGTGATCATTAAGTAGGCCATGCCAGGCAAAAATGTTTGCCGCGTGGTCATCCGGTATTCATTGATCAAATAATTAATAAGCAGCGCCTGTATGTAAAGAAGTAAAAAAGCAATGATGGCATTCAGCATGGGCTTGCCCTCTCCCGCCGTCACAAAAGAAACAAGAAATTGAAAAAGCCGGCCGTCATTTTCAGTAGCAACAACGGCTTTTGGATATAGGAATAATGGTAATTTAAGAAGCAGGCCAAAAATAAAAAGAAGAACGATATTGGCAGGCGACTTTTGTTTAAATAAGCCAATCACATTGCAATGCTAAAGATTATAATCCAGTTTTGCAAAGCAAATGTAATTATTGTAATAGCATGGAATGATCATCTGACGGTTACTTACCTGTTTGCCGTATTTAGGTAAAAACTCATACCCACGATCCAAATTTTTCAAGGTTGGATTTCGGTTTATTTGCCCATCTGCAGTTAGAGTATAATCATTGAGCAATTGAGTGCGCCGCTCTTCCATATTAAATAGGTAATGAAGTTGCCCTCCGGTGTTTACAAGGTTGTAAGAAATACGGTCATCCGTTTCATCATCAAATTGTTCTTTATGGATTACGTTGCTCCACTGCAGCTTCCCCGTATTATCAAATGAAAAAATAGTAATGTTATCAGCATGGTGGCGTACTGCTTGTGAATTATTATACCTATTGCGCCATAGCCAGCTACTGTATAGCGGAGAGTAGGTGTAATAATCAAAACTACTCATTGGCGTACCATACAAATAATCCCAACGGTTCCAGTTGTTGTACCGGGATGTAGTGTAATAGGCTTCGCTGCCCACTATAAAACCGCCATCTCTTTTTATAATAATGTTGCGTAAAAAATAATCATTGAATGCCATTTTAATATTGGCATCGCCACGGGCTTCTTTTCTGAGCTCTTCACTAAAGGTGACTGTATTTTGCATGGAGGATTCTCCTGTTTTTTTATCCAGCACATAAAAATAAAGACCTTCAATATTGCCCCGGCGTTGTTTATAAAAGAAAGAGCTTACTAAATATCGTTTGTTGAAATTGTCCACTTTTACTTGCAGCTCATCTAAAAAAATATCTTCCTGAGGAAGCGTTATTACTTTAAAGGAATCACTTTGAGCTGTTTTCCATAGTAGGGAAGCACTGCTGATATTATCATTATTGTTGCGGGTAAATTTAGTGAGCAACAGATCACCATCATTATCCACCGAAAAGTCTCCGAGGAAATCGTTTTGTTCATTCATCGGCACCACCATGGCGGATCTTTTTTGCAGCGCTAATTTGTTGTCAAACAACAACGTACTAACAAGGAACCGGCTTTTATTTTTTGAGTTTACTTTTGCAATGAGGAGAAAATTTTTGTCTTCAGAGGTAAGCGTAGTATATATTTTATTGTTAGTAGCAAAGCCAATATGCGAAGTGTCTAACCCAATAATATCGGATGCTTTTTTTCCACGCTCATCAATTTTTACCGCATCGCAATAGACTACATTTCTTCGCTGGTATTGATACACCACGTAGCTAAAGTCGCCGTACGGAAAGAAGTCCACATTGATAAGCCGGTCTGATGGCAAATAATCCTGGTCTTCCTTGTTCACCAGTTTCATATCATTGTCGTAAATGCAGATATAATTTTTGGAGCGTATGTTTTTATATACCTGAAAGTTCCCTCCTACTTTGCCAATTACTTCAAAGTTCATCCTGCGCGTATCATCTTTTTCAGGATCTGAATACACTATTTTTTGCGCGAGTGAAACCTTACCTACCAGAAGAGAAAGTAGAAAAAAAATATATACGATATGCTTCATAGATGCTGTGGATCTGTTTGTTTATAAAATTAGCTTTTGTACTCTATAAAGAACCTTAAATTTTAGTTTGAATTATTAGTGCGGAGTACCGCCTAAGTTTGTGCATAATTTATTGCCAAATAGATACATTTTTGGCATTACATTTATTGATACAACACTACTTTCTTAAAGACGGAAAGAATAATACAAAAAGGCAAACGTTGAAGATACCCCTTAACAGAGTGACCACGGCAGGCTTGATCGTAGCATTAGGAATAATTTATGGCGATATAGGCACCTCACCACTTTATGTATTTAATGCCATTATAAAAAACAGGATAATAGATGAAGCGCTTATTTATGGGAGCCTTTCTTGTATCATCTGGACCATTACCTTACAAACAACTTTGAAGTATGTGTACCTGGTGCTGCAGGCCGATAACCGCGGAGAAGGTGGCACCTTTGCATTATACGCCCTGGTGCGGCGGCATAAAAAATGGTTGGTACTGCCCGCCATGATCGGCGGTGCCTCCCTCTTAGCTGATGGTATTATCACACCTCCCATATCCATTACTTCTGCCGTGGAGGGGTTGAGAGAGTTGCCCGCCTTTCGCGGTATTGAACACTACCTCGTATACATAGTAATTGCCATTCTTAGTTTTTTCTTTTTTCTACAACAATTTGGCACTGCATCCATTGGCAGGTTCTTCGGGCCCATCATGGCCACCTGGTTTTCCATGCTGGCCGTTTTGGGAGGGCTTCATTTATTTGATCACATCGCTATTTTAAAATCATTCAATCCGTATCATGCCCTAACCTTTTTAAGAAATTATCCGAATGCACTGTGGTTGCTCGGAGCTGTGTTTCTGTGTACCACGGGGGCAGAAGCTTTATACAGTGATCTGGGTCATTGCGGCAAAAAGAACATCCGGATCTCCTGGATATTTGTAAAAACGTGTCTTCTTTTAAATTACCTCGGTCAGGGCGCTTACCTGTTAGCCTTCCGATCTGGCCTGCACATTACAGATGCCAATATAAAGTTGTTGGGGATCAACGCTTTTTATGATCTGATGCCGCAATGGTTTATCATCATTGGAGTTGTAGTGGCCACCTTGGCAGCTATCATAGCCAGCCAGGCTATGATCTCAGGATCGTTTACACTTATTAGTGAAGCCATGCGGTTGAACTTGTGGCCCAAACTTAAAATCCGCTATCCTTCAGAAGCACGTGGGCAATTATTTATTCCATCACTCAATATGATGATGTATGTGGGCTGCGTGGGTGTGGTTTTGCACTTCCGCGACTCTCAGCATATGGAAGCTGCATATGGATTGGCTATAGTGGTTACCATGCTAATGACCACGATTCTGTTTGCTAATTTTATGGTGTTGCGGCGTGTAAAGCCCATCTACATCTATATTTTCTTAATATTCTACTCTATCATTGAGCTTTTCTTTTTAAGTGCATTGCTACAGAAATTTACGCATGGAGGTTACATCACCCTTATGATTGGTGGCCTTATGTTCTTCGTAATGTATATATGGTACCGGGCCCGAAAAATTAAAAACAGGTACATTGAATTTGTGCGGCTGGACCATTACATTCCTAAAATACAAGACCTAAGTAATGACCGGTCGATACCAAAATATGCAACGCACCTGGTGTACCTCACGAGTGCTGATAACCCAAAAGAAATTGAACATAAAATAATCTATTCCATACTGAACCGAAAACCAAAAAGGGCAGACATATATTGGTTTATTCACGTAGATACGTTAGATGACCCGTACACCATGGAATACAAAGTGGACCATATTATTCCTAATGATATTATCCGTGTAGAATTCAGGTTGGGATTTAGAATAGAACCACGCATCAACTTAATGTTTCGCAAGGTGGTAGAAGACCTGGTGACCAATAAAGAAGTAAACATTACCAGCCGGTACGAAAGCCTGGAACGCACCAACGTAGTAGGTGATTTTTCATTTATAGTAATGGAAAAATACCTGAGCCAGGATAATGAACTGCCCGTGTGGGAGCGGATGCTGATGAATTTTCATTTTTGGTTAAAGGACATCAGTCTTTCAGAAGAACGCGGATTTGGCTTGGACACAAGCAATGTGGTGGTAGAGAAATTTCCTTTGGTAGTGGCGCCGGTTACTAATATTAAATTGAAAAGACTGGAAGATTGATATTCTGATTATTGAATATTAAGCGGGATTTCGTTCATCGCTATTCAAGATCAAAAATTAATATTCACTATACATTATTTACCAACTGCCTACTTTTTTACTATACCTATTAGGTGTCTTAGCCGTGTTGTCTCTTGCTGTTTATTTTTTGCAAGATTATTTTATTTTTAAACCGGAGCGGCTTCCTCTTGATTTTCAGTTTCAATTTGATGTTCCTTTTCGGGAAGTAAATTTTGATGTAGCGCCCGGGGTGCGCATCAATGGTTTGCACTTTTTTAGAAAAGATCCCAAAGGATTGATTCTTTATTTCCACGGCAATACCCGCAGCATAAAAGGCTGGTCCAAATACGCAAAAGATTTTTATCGTTATGATTATGATGTAGTGCTTGTGGATTATCGTGGCTTTGGAAAAAGCACAGGAAAGCGCGGCGAAGGAGATATGTTGAATGATATGCAGTTTGTGTATAGCAGCTTGGTGGCACAATATGGACAAGACCACCTGATAGTGTACGGACGAAGCCTTGGGAGCGGCTTTGCAGCTAAGCTGGCAGCCGATAACAAACCTCGGTATCTTATTTTAGATTCGCCTTATTATAATTTCAAAAAAGTAGTAGAACGCTTTTTACCGTTTTTGCCCATTCGTTTTGTTTTACGCTATCATCTTCGCACAGACCGTTGGATAGTGAATGCAAGGTGCCCGGTATATATCATTCACGGCACCAAAGATTGGCTCATTCCCATCAAACACAGCGAAGCCTTGCAACACTTAAATCCAAGAAAAATTACATTGATTAGAATACATGGAGGAAGGCACAATAACCTTCCAAAGTTTCCGGAATACCACAATTTTATAAGGGATATTTTAAAAACAGATTGAAAGAAAAGAGATCCGTTTTTTTTGTTTCATTTAATAAAAAAGCCAACAAGGGTTGCTACCTTTTTTACTTAAAAATCAAAGGACCATTCTGATTCGATGCATTACCAAAAACCAGTCCTTGATCGTCTCGTTAATCTAGAAGTAATAAAATTTATATCTGTTAAATAACATTCTTATTAACAATTCTATTGTAACATTTGAAGTGGTAATAACATCCCAATAAGAAACAAGGACCATGAATAAATTTTACCTGCTTATACTTTTGGCCTTATTCACTTTTGGTTGCAAAACTGCAAGTAAAGCCTATGATAAAGGCAACTATTTTGAGGCCATTGACCTGGCAATAAAAAAGTTACAAAAGAATGGAAATGATGGTGAAACTAAGGCCATGCTTAAAAATGCCTACCACTTTGCTGTCGCCGATCAGGAGGATAAGATTAGAATAATCTCCAACACTACCGACGAGAACCGCTTTGAAAGAATGTACCGTGAGTATAGTGTATTGCAAAGCTTATATGAAAACATTAATCACTATCCTGCAGCTGCGGCAGTAGTGAGGCCTCTTGATTATTCCTCTTATGTGCAAACCTATAAAGACAAAGCGGCAAACATTCACTACGATAAAGGAATGGAGTGGATGAAGCAAGAAGACAAAAAAAGTTACCGCGAAGCATATTATGAATTTGGTGCTGCATTGAAATTGAATCCGCAGGATGATGATTTAAAAAGAAAAAGAGAGGAAGCCTACAATGCCGCTTTGGTGAAAGTAGTGATCTTACCTATGGACCGCTTCTCTAATTATTATTACACTGACAATGCGTATCAGATTCGCCGTTTTGAAGACGACCTTATCCGAAATCTTAATTACAATGCTGGTAATAATATGGTTGCTTTTTATAATGAACCTGAAGCCAGAAGGACCAACTTGCAACCGGATGAGGTGGTGGAAATGCGCTTAGGAAATTTCATTGTTGGTCAGCCTTATGATGAATACAGAACCCGTGAAGTGTCTAAAGAAGTAGTAATAAAGGAGATCGTCTATAGAAAAGATTCCGTGGTAAAAGAATATGGAAGGGTAACCGCCCGCATTACCTCCACCAAAAGAACCTTGGTGTCGGAAGGAGATTTATATGTTACGTCCCGCAATGCGCAAGGTCGCATTTTATGGTCAGACAACTTTAGAGGCCAATACCGGTGGGAGACAGAATTCGCTACTTTCCAGGGAGATGAACGAGCATTAAGCGACAATGATAAAGCAATGTTGCATCAGCGTGATCGCAATCCTCCCCGCCCCAATGACATGATGGAAGAAGTGCTAAACCGCATACGCAATGAAGCACTTTATAAAATCAAAGGATATTACCAACGATACTATTAATAAAATCTTAAACCAGTAAATGAGCTCTCTATAAAATTCTTTTTTAGTCTGACCTTTGGCCACTCACCATGTCATGGAATAAAAAGAAAATAGGCCGGATATTCGTATTAGCGGGGTTAGTTTACCTATCCGGAGGCCTCCTTATTTTTTTAATTCAGGATCGAATTTTATTTCATCCAAAGCCTTTACTTTTTTCTCACAAGTTTGACTTTGGGCAGCAACTTATTGAGCATAACATTCCGGAAGAGGGAGGAAAAAATTTAAACGTTTTGCAGTTTACTGCTAAGGAAAAAAAAGGAACTATTCTTTTTTTTCATGGCAACATGGATAATGTGGAGCATTACAAAAAATACATTCCTTATTTCACCAGCATGGGTTACGAAGTATGGATGATGGACTATCCGGGATTTGGAAAAAGCACGGGTGAACGTACAGAAGAAGCTATCTATAAAGATGCCCAAACTGTGTACCGGCTCGCCCGCAAAGAGTCTTCCACGGATAGTCTTATTATTTATGGAAAATCAATTGGTACCGGTGTGGCGGCACAATTGGCCTCCGTAGAAGATTGCAGTAAATTAATTTTAGAAACTCCTTACTACAACATTGAGGCTTTGGCTAAACACTTTATTCCTTTTTATCCCATCAAATTATTAAGCACTTACCGGTTCCCTACCAATTTGTATTTGCCCAAAGTAAAAGCCCCTGTTACTATCCTACACGGTACAGAAGATGAGATCATTCCGTATGAGCAGGCGGCGCAATTAAAGGCAGAAAACAAATCAATTCAACTTTGTAAAATCATCAATGGAAAGCACAACGATCTTTTATCCTATCCACAGTTTAGGAATGATGTTTCTCATTTTCTTCTTCACTAATATTTTCTTCCAGCACCACCTTTGCATCTTCTATAGTCAGGCTGTAGTTTCCTCCCATTTTTAACGCATAATTTTCCTTTTCATGACTAACCGGAAACCCAAAACAAATGGGATAATTAAACTCCTTCACCTGATCATAAATAAGATCATAAATCTCTTTTCCAAAAGGGCGCTCTGTGTCTTTGCATTCAGTGAAACCACCAATGATCAACCCTTCCAGCTTATCTAATTTTCCGGATCTTTTTAACTGCAATAGCATTCGGTCTATCGTGTATAAATACTCACCTACATCTTCCAAAAAAAGTATTTTGTCTTTTGTTTTTAGTTCTGATTTGGTGCCCAATAAATGCACCAGAATAGAAAGATTACCTCCTACCAATATACCGGAAGCTGTACCCTTTTTATTAAAGGAGATAGGAGCACAATCATATCGTGCGGCTTTACCTTCCAGCGCCTCTTTTAATGATTGAATGTAGATACTATTAAAGCCGCCTTCATTGAAAGCAGCCGCCATGGGAGCATGAAGAGAAGCAATTTTGTACCGGCTAAAAACATGCGCCTGGAGCACGGTAATATCACTAAAGCCAATAAGCCATTTTGGATTTTTTACAAACTTTTTAAAATTTAGATCATCAATGATCCGGCTCATACCATACCCGCCCCGGACGCACATGACAGCATTAATATTTTTATCATCCATCATTAGTTGCAGGTCGCGCAGCCGCTCGGTATCTGTGCCTGAAAAATAATTATGAGAATTGCTTTGGGCCGTACTACCTAATGATATGTTGTATCCCCAGTCTTCCAGGGAATCTAGGCAGGTTTGCATTTTATCTGGGTGCATATATCCAGCTGGTGCTACAAGGCCAATGGTATCTCCTTTCTTTAAATAGGGTGGAATGGTTATCATTATATTTCTATTAAAACTGCTTTTTCATTTTCAACTTGCAATCGATGTTTTACGCCGCACTTCAAGGCAAAGTTAGCCCGCTGATGCCCTACGGGAAAATCAAAACAAACGGGGTAATTGTAAGAAGCTACTTTTTCCAATACAATTTCCTGTACGGTTTTGCCAAATGGTTCCTCATCCACGTCTTGCTTTACTTTAAATCCGCCAATGACAAGGCCTTTCAGATTCTTTAATTTGCCGGTCCGTTTCAGGTTCCAAAACATGCGGTCGATACTGTAAAAATATTCCCCGGTATCTTCTACAAATAATATTTTTCCATCTGTGGTAATGTCAGATGGAGTACCGGATAAATTCTCCATGGTGCGCAAATTACCTCCTACTAAAATGCCTTCTCCGGTACCCAATTTATTTTGTGGATTGGGCATAGCCCCATAGATTGTTTTTCGTCCTTCAAGCGCATCTTTTATAGAAAGTATGGTTTCTATTTGAATGGGTTCTGCAGTTGCCCAATCGTCCGGGAAACTGTTGGTCATTTTAGAATGGATAGCTGCTGTGTGGCAATGCGTGTGTATATGATTGAGCAAAACTGTAATGTCTGAAAATCCAATAAGCCATTTTGGGTTTTTTTTAAATCCCGACCAGTCAATGCCATCTACTATGCGCACCGAGCCATAGCCTCCACGGGCACACATGATAGCAGCAATATTTTCGTCATCCAGCATTTGTTGCAGATCAACCCTTCGCTCTTCATCCTTACCTCCATAAGTAAAGTCTTTTTTACCAATGGAGTTTCCAATCTGGCAGCGGTAGCCCCAACTTTCCATCACTGCAATAGCAGGCCGCATTTCTTCTAAAGTAATGGCACCTGCTGGCGAAGTAATACCAATAATATCTCCCTGCTTTAAGTACGGCGGTTTTTTAAATCCGTCACCGGCATCAAGGAGATGGGCCGTATCATTTTTAGATTGCCAATTTTTGTCTGCCGGTAAGGCCATGCCAGCCGACAAGGCACCTATATTTTGTATAAAATCTTTACGGTTCATTTTTATAGTTGCACAATTTATGATTTGTGGGTATTAGTCGCAACTTGCGGTATTTTTGCACCCTTAAATAGCTGCCAAAATTGAGTAGGAAAAGAGTGAAATCTATTTTTTTTGACAATTGATGGCTTCTTATTTTTAGAGGCTGCTTGCTCCATTTATTTTTAGAGATGAACGGAGCGTCGCCACTTAAGTTAAATAGAATTTCAAAAGCCCGTAACCAAATAATATAAATTTTTCAGATAGCATGACGGAAGAAAAAAACAAGGAAGTAGCCTCGGAAGTAGCCGACGACAAGAAGCCTAAAAGGTATTTAATAACTTCTGCCTTGCCGTATGCCAATGGACAGAAACACATCGGGCACCTTGCCGGGGCGTACATTCCGGCAGATATATACGTGCGGTACCTGCGCGCCCAAAAGCGGGACGTAGTCTTTGTTTGCGGCTCAGATGAACATGGCACTGCCATACCCATACAGGCCATGAAAGAAGGAACCACTCCGCAGGAAATTATTGACAAGTATCATCAAATAATGAAACAGAATTTTGATGACCTGTCTATTTCTTTTGACATTTATGACCGCACTTCCTCTCCTATTCACCACGATACGGCACAGGAATTTTTTACCTACCTCAATGACCGGCACGAGCTGGAAATAAAAGAATCAGAGCAATACTTTGACGAAGCGGCACAGACATTTTTGGCTGACCGGTATATAAAAGGAACTTGCCCAAATTGTGGTTTTGAAAATGCATTTGGAGATCAATGTGAAAGCTGTGGCACTGCCTTAAGCCCGGATGAACTGATAAACCCGGTGAGTACATTAAGCGGTAATAAACCTATAAAAAAAAGGACCAAGCATTGGTATCTGCCACTTGATAAATGGGAAGGCTGGCTACGCCAATGGATATTGGGGGAGCATGGTAAAGACTGGAAAGCAAATGTGTTGGGCCAATGCAAAAGCTGGTTGGATGCAGGTTTGCAGCCACGGGCTGTAACCAGAGATTTAGATTGGGGAGTAAAAGTACCGCTGCCGGATGCGGACGGCAAAGTGTTGTATGTATGGTTTGATGCCCCTATAGGCTACATCAGTGCTACCAAACAATGGGCACTGAATAATGGAAAAGACTGGGAGCCTTACTGGAAGGATAAGGACACGAAACTGGTTCACTTTATTGGTAAGGACAATATTGTTTTCCACTGCATTATTTTTCCGGTGATGCTTAAACTTCATGGATACATAGTGCCGGACAATGTGCCTGCTAATGAATTCATGAACCTTGAGAATAGGAAAATGAGCACAAGCCGAAGCTGGAAACTGGACATGCAGGATTACATAGATGATTTTATAAAAACGGAAGGAGGAGGAGCCTCCATGGGAGATGCCTTACGGTATTATATTACTTCCATAATGCCGGAAAATAAGGACAGCGAATTTACATGGCAAGGATTTCAGGGTGCGGTGAATGGAGAGTTGGTGGCCATATTTGCCAACTACTTCAACCGAACTTTTGTGCTGATGCATAAATTATGTGGTGGCAAGGTTCCTAAATTTCACAACGAAATAAAAGATGAAAAAGACAACGAGCTTATTGCAGAAATAAAGGAGTCCAAAATAAGGATTGAAAACTTTATTGAGGAGTATAAATTTCGGGATGCCTTGTTTGAGGTAATTGACTTATCGCGTAAGGGAAATAAATACCTGCAGGAAAAAGAACCCTGGATAAAAGCAAAGAATATTGAAGAGGGAAAAATAAGAGATGCCGCACAAGCTCAAATAGATAATTGCCTGCACCTGTGCCTGCAACTATGTGCCAACCTGGCGATTTTTGTAAATCCGTTTTTGCCTCATACTGCTAAAAAAATGGCCTACTTGATGAAGGTGGTGGACCGGCTGCTGGATTGGGAAAATGGTGGCTCCTTAAAATTATTAAGTTCCGGTTATTCGCTTCGTGCGC
>JBDSBL010000081.1:0-36692 GCA_039921625.1 Chitinophagaceae bacterium | reverse complement strand
CACCCAAACTCATCAGGTTTGCAGATACACCAAAAACATTCATCATGGCCAAAGCAAAAAGCAATGAAAGTGGAATGGCAGAAGCTACTATTAAACCGGCTCTTATATTTCCAAGAAAAACAATCAGCACAAAAATTACAATCAAAGCTCCTTCTATCAGGTTTCTTTCAACTGTACTAATTGCACGTTCAATTAAATTTGTCCGGTCGAGAAAAGCCTCTATTACCACATCTGGCGGCAATGATTTTTGAATGGTAGGTAAACGTTCTTTTACTTTCTTAACTACCTCTGCACTGTTTGCGCCTTTTAGCATTAGCACAATTCCACCCACCACTTCTTTCTCACCGTTGTAGGTCATTGCTCCATATCGTGGCGGTGAACCAAGCTGCACTTTTGCTACATCACGAATGATAACAGGAATGCCATTGGGTTGTTTTTTTACAAGTGTATTTTCGATGTCGGTTATTGAGCTTACAATGCCTACGCCCCTTATGAAATAAGCATTGGGCTTTTTGTCAATATAAGCCCCTCCTGTATTTTGATTGTTCTTTTCCAAGGCATCAAAAATCTCCGGAATTGTTACGTTCATTGCCTTCAACTGAACCGGGTTAACGGCCACTTCATACTGTTTGGATATGCCACCAAAGGCGGTGACTTCGGCTACTCCGGCAATGCCATACAATTGCCGTGCAACTATCCAGTCCTGCATTTCCCGCAACTGCATTGCAGAGTATTTTTTCTCACTGCCTTTTTTTGGGTGTAATAGATATTGGTAAATCTCTCCAAGTCCTGTAGTTACCGGTGCTAATTCAGGTGTGCCCACACCGGCAGGAATTTGTCTTTCTGCATCTTTTAGTTTTTCTGAAATTATTTGCCGGGCAAAATAGATGTTAACCTTATCGTCAAAAACTAAGGTGATCACACTAATACCAAACCTTGAAAACGAACGCATTTCAATCAGGTCTGGCAAGTTTGCCATTGCCCGTTCAACCGGTGATGTTATGAACTGCTCTACCTCTTGCGCCGCCAATGTAGGGGCTTTGGTAATTACCTGCACCTGGTTGTTCGTAACATCGGGTAATGCATCTATGGGAAGTTTTGATGCACTCCATACACCCCAAATAATGAGTGCTATCGTCATTATGCCAATGGCAAGTTTATTTTTTATACTAAACTGTATAATCTTATCTAACATGTAAATAACCTTTCTGTAGGTGAAATAATAAATGCACGTCAGCCAATTGGCTGTAAGGCATAATAGAAGAAATAAAAGGTTATACTATTTGTGGCGGTTGCCAAATGGGTAGATCAACATCTATACTGTCAGCAGGCAAGAAGCGGCTTCTTGTTGTACTACTGTATGGCGGTATGATAGTAAGTGTAGCTATAAAATGATTTATGGAAAAACCGGCACAGCAAGAACAATGGCAAAAAGGGGAACAGGCATCAGCATCATCATGATCCTTCTGGTCTGTTGTTTTAGTAATTTCTGATTTTGCTTTACCATTATTAAATGCTAAGCCAGCATCAGCACAAGGCATAACGCTTAGTGCTAAAACCAGAAAAGCCATTAAATAAACGAGAAATTTCATGAGGCGCAAAGGTATATGCTAAGTAATATTAAATGCAAAACAATATTTGAAGGCAAGTTGCAGGTTAAAATAAACGCCCGAAGTTTTAAAGTGGCAAACTGGAAAAATAGGTAAGGATAAAAATAATTTACCTGTTATAATTACGACCATCTGCTATTAAAGGAACCTGCCATACCTTCAAGCTTTTATGGTCACAGCGCTTCAAATATTGTTTGCCCTTTTTCTAATAATCCTGATCATCATTTTTGTATTCAAACCAAAGCGGATACATCCTGTTGCGTGGCCTGCCGACTTTCAGGATTTGTTAAACAGTTATGTTGCTTTTTATGCCGCCCTCCACGAAGATGAAAAGACAGTATTTGAAAAAAAATTTCAACATTTTTTATCCTCAGTTACCATCACTCCGGCTGGTGCCGTTGTGGAAGATCTGGACCGGGTACTTATTGGAGCTGCAGCTACCATCCCGGTATTTTATATTCCTGATTGGGAGTATGTAAACCTCCGCGAAGTGCTTTTATATCCCGGCAATTTTAATATTGATTTTGAACAACAAGGTCGCGACCGAATGATTTCCGGAATGGTAGGAACCGGCAACATGCAAAATGTAATGATACTATCTAAATGGGAGCTCCGGCAAGGTTTTATAGATGGGGCCAGCCAACGCAATACAGCTATCCATGAATTTGTGCACCTGATTGATAAAATGGATGGTACCCTTGATGGAGTACCAGAATTATTACTTGAAAGAAGGCATATTCCACAGTGGCAAATATTGCTTCAATATACAATGGATGGAATACGAAGTGGTGAATCAGATATAGATGCGTACGGCGCTACCAGCCCTGTGGAATGCTTTGCAGTGGTTGCAGAATATTATTTTGAACAGCCCGAAATATTTAAAATCAAACATCCTTTATTACATCAAATGATGCATCAGATTTTTGTAAAAAAGTAATGCATTGCTTTGGTTTAAGTTATACTTTACTTTAAAGAATTGACTTTGAGAATTTTTATCTTTTAAACAACTATCCTGCTGGTGTACTAGTATAATTAATTGTTTCAATTATTGCATTTGCAAATTATTATAAGAATTTAAATTTAATAAAAACGCATGAAGATTGCCACTTATAATGTTAATGGAGTCAATGGTCGCCTACCTGTCCTACTTCGTTGGTTATCTCAAACTGCACCGGACGTAGCTTGCTTGCAAGAGTTAAAAGCTCCCCAGGAAAAATTTCCTGAATCAGCTATAAGGGAAGCCGGTTACGAGGCCATTTGGCAGGGACAAAAAAGTTGGAATGGCGTTGCAATGCTTTCTAAAATCGGAACCATAGAAGAAGTAAGTCAGGGGCTGCCTGGCAACGAAGACGACACCCACAGCCGCTACCTGCAAGCAACTATAAATGGCATTGTGATAGGTTGTCTTTATCTCCCCAATGGCAACCCCGCTCCAGGGCCCAAGTTTGATTATAAATTAGAATGGATTGAACGATTTACTGCACATGCAAAAAACTTAATTGGAACAGACAAGGAAGTGATTTTAACCGGAGATTTTAATATTATTCCTACGGAGCTGGATGCCTACAAACCAGAGCGTTGGGTAGAGGATGCTCTCTTTCGTCCGGAGGTGCGGGAAGCATATAAAAACCTGCTAGCACAAGATTGGACTGATGCCATTCGTACACTATATCCAAAGGAAACTATTTATACCTTCTTTGATTATTTTAGAAATGCTTATGGTCGCAATGCCGGTTTGCGCATAGATCATTTTTTATTAAGTCCCAAATTGAAGAAAAATTTAGTAGCCGGCGGCGTTGATAAGGACGTGCGTGGATGGGAAAAAACAAGTGACCACGCTCCCGTGTGGATTGAAATTGAGAGAACGTAATTCAAAATAAAATCTCTATTTATTTAAAATAAATTTCTGTAGCACCATATCCAAATGACGGATGGTATTGGTTTACAAACGATTTTACGTCTCTTTTTAATCGTAGTATATCATGTATCTCATCCCGCAATTTGCCACTGCCTACCCCATGGATTATTATTAAATTGGATTGGTGATTTGCTACAGCCAGGTCGTACCATTTCTCAAATTCTTTAAGTTGAATTCCCAGGATTTCGAGGTTGGAAATACCTTTCCAGTCATCGGTCAATTTTTCAATATGAAGATCAACTACAGTCCGGGCCGGTGGTAAATGTTTCCGCGCTTCTTTGGCATTATACACCTTTATTCCCCGCGCTATAAGCGAGCTAAAGTCAGCTTTTTCCTCCGGAGCTTTATCTGGATAAGCATCCATCAATTTGTAAGAAAAAGTTGGTACGTTCTTTAACTTAATTTCTTCTATTTTTTGAAATACCTGTTTGGGCTTGAGTTTTACAGACGTTTCGAAATAATCAGCCTTTTTTTTATCAGGAGTGATTAGAGAAAATTCGATTGAAAAAACGGGACTGTCGTTTACATCGGCAAATGGAATATCATGCACATAAAAATCTCCAAATGGAGTTATACTATTTTTTAATTCAAATTCTATTTCTCCAAAATATAGCAACTTGTACGTAAACCCGTATTCTAATTCAGTATTATTAATGAGATGAATTTTTAAATTTTCAACCACATCATCACCAAATTCATCTTGTTCAAATTTTGGTAAAAAGGAAAGCCATGCACCATCAGCTATTTTCTTTTGAGGAGTCTTCTCTTTTTTTATATCATCAATAAATTTTTTATTTTCTTTTTTAGGAAAGAGCTTTTTTTCACTGAAGTTTTTAAAATAGGGAAAATCAATCTGGTCCATATACGCCGGAAATTTTACTCCCCGCACATCTACCATCACCATTTTGTTATTAATGATGTCAACTATTTCTCCTTCTTCATTGGAATGAAGAACCAGTACCCTATCTCCTATCTGGTATTTCATTATGCGAAAATACCACCAATAAAGCTTACTCCCTTTTTTCAATAGGGAGGTACCAGCCGTCTAGTTTTTACAGAAGATCTTGATAAAGGCCAATACGAACTAAAAATAAAAATGGGTTGAAATACTTCTCGATTTCAACCCATTTTTTAAAAAAGATTGAGGCTTAATTGGAGGGGATATTGTTTTCAGCTTGCTGCGCCAGCCGGCTGTTTTTATACCCGTAAGAAAAATAAATTACTAACCCGATGACTAGCCAAATTAAAAACCGATACCAGTTGGTATGGCTTTCCTGAGCCATTAAGTACAGGCAGCTGGTAAGGCCCAATACCGGGATCAAAGAAAATTCTTTGACGAAGGAAAGGACTGAAACGAGGGCTGCTACAATCCAAAAAATGACCATCGGAAAATACTCTTTTGAAAAGATTACGGTAAAATGGTTTGGGTCGAAAATGGTTATGATCACAATGGCTGTAATAAACATGGCAGGAACAATATACTTGCCATTTACAAACGGAACTTTGAATTTCGAGTCGATTTTTGTTTTTGATTTTTGTAGCACTAATACGCCGGCACATACTAATACAAAAGCGAATAAGGTTCCAATACTAGTAAGTGCAAGCACTACATCAAGGTTTAAAAACATAGCCGGAATGGCCACCGCCAAACCGGTAACGATGGTGCTGAAAGAAGGGGTGCCGTATTTAGGATGAATGCGGGAAAAGATCTTTGGTAGCAATCCATCGCGGCTCATAGACATCCATATACGCGGTTGTCCTAATTGAAATACAAGAAGTACACTAGCCGTAGCAATAATGGCACTGCCTGCTACAATTCCTGAGATCCATTTTAATCCTCGTTCTTCAAATACAAGTGCCAAAGGATCTCCTACATTTAATTTGGAATAGTGCACCATACCAGTCAATACTAAAGCAACCAGAATATATAAAATAGTACAAATTATAAGTGAATAGATCATCCCTTTTGGAAGGTCCCGCTGAGGATCTTTGCATTCTTCTGCCGTGGTGGAGATGGCATCAAACCCAATATAGGCAAAGAACACAGCTGAAACGCCTTTTAAAATCCCCGAAAATCCATTAGGGGTAAAAGGTGTCCAATTTTCGGGCTGTACATAATAAGCTCCTAAAACAATCACTAAAAAAATGACACACAATTTAATGATCACCATGATATTGCTGGCAGAGCGGGACTCCTTAATCCCTACAAATACAATGGAAGTAATGAGGCCTACGATCAATAATGCAGGCAGGTCAAAAATCAGGTGAATACCAAATAATTGCGGAGCGGAGGTCCAGGCAGAAGCTCTTTCTGCCATTGCCGGATCAATGGCAGACCCAGCTACAATGTTTGCCATTTCATTATATCCATGATGTGCTGTTGTATAATCCATCGTAAGCCAGTAAGGAATATGCAAGCCGACCTTATCAAGCAAACCCGTAAAATAATCGCTCCAAGAGATAGCAACCGCAATGTTTCCAATTGCATATTCCATCAATAGATCCCACCCAATGATCCACGCAAAAATTTCACCGAAGGCTACATAGGAATAGGTGTAAGCGCTACCAGATACCGGCACAGTAGAAGCAAATTCTGCATAACAAAGTGCCGCAAAACCGCAGGCAATGGCCGTAAAAAGATATAGGTAAACTACGCCCGGACCACCTTCATAACTCGCTTTGCCAATACTACTGAAAATGCCGGCACCAATGATGGCTGCTATTCCCATAGCCGTAAGATCGCGTACGCCTAACACCCTTTTTAAGTGTGCGCTGTGACCCTCTGCATCACTTAGCCCCATTTCTGCTTCGCGTAAGATTACCGGTATAGATTTTTTTCTAAAGAGTTGGTTTGCCATCAACAGTTATTTGAAATTGAAAAATAGATAAAATTCGATAGGTCTTTTAAAAACTAAAAATTATAAGATCATTTTTATTTGAATTAATTAATATCAGAGTTTGTATTTGCATTCTTACTCTGATATGAAATTCATGATTTTATAAATTGATGTATGTGAAACTATTATTGGAAAAAAATGTAACTACGTTCCCAGCCTATTTAATAATCTCTTTGAATAAGAAACGCTGCCAATTTTCTTAATGGTTCTTTTCTTTTTGATAGAACTGCAATATCTTCTAAATGAGCTAAGGCTTCGGCCAGGTACCGATCTTTCAATTCTTTGGCCCATTCTCCTACTTTGCAATGAGAAAAAATCTTTAATACTTCGGCTACTTTGTTTTCATTGTTTCCCGCCATTTCATTTTTAAGTATGATTTTTTGATCTTCAGAGGCAGCAGTAAAAGCGTGAATAAGCAAAAAGGTTTTTTTATTTGATAAGATATCGCCGCCAACCTGCTTCCCGAATTTTTGTGGATCACCAAAAGCATCGAGGTAATCATCCTGCACCTGAAAAGCAAGTCCGAGTTTTTTTCCAAATTGATACAGCAGGTTTTGGTTTCTTTCTCCAGCGCCACCTATTATGGCACCCATCTGCAAACTAGCCGCCAACAACACAGAAGTTTTTAGATTAATCATGTGCACATATTCGTCAAAGTTTACCTCCTCCATTTTTTCATAATCCATATCTAATTGCTGCCCTTCACAAACCTCCCTTGCTGTTTTATTAAATAGATGAATAATGGCAGGTAAAAATTTGGGACCTATTTTATTTAAATAATCATAGGCAGTGACCAGCATTACATCGCCTGCAAGCAATGCAGTACTAGGCCCATATTTTTGATGAACGGTTTCCATTCCCCGGCGCAGCGGGGCCGCATCCATTATATCATCATGCACCAAAGTGAAATTGTGAAAAAGCTCAATGGCGGAGGCTACCGGCCACGCATCTACTGATATTTCTTCAAACAGTTCGTTGCCCATTAAACACAATACCGGACGAATTCTTTTTCCACCAAGTCCTAAAAAGTATCGATTAGGATCGTAGAGGGAAGCAGGAGATTCCGGAAAATGAGGGACATTAAATTGCTCACCAAACTGCTGCGATAAGGCTTCATACGATTGCATACTATTCTGCTTCCTTTTTCTTTTTTCTTTTTTGCTTTTGTGGTTCGTCCACCTTTTCATCAGCAGTTGCCAACACCCATTCATAATCCAATTGCCTCTTAAGCAAATTGGCTGCAACAACTTTAATGCGCAATTTATCTCCCATCCTAAATTTGCGACCGCTTCGAGTGCCCACAAGGCAATAATCTTCCTGCACCAAACGGAATTCATCAAAGTCTGCCAGGGAAGTAATGCTGACCATTCCTTCGCATTTATGTTCCACCGTTTCTACCCAAAAACCAAAGGCGGCAACACCACTTATTACCCCTTCAAATTCTTCACCCATAAAATTGCGCATGTACTCTACCTGCTTGTATTTGTTGGCAGCCCGCTCTGCTTCCATAGCCGCCCGTTCGCGTTCGCTGCAATGCTTGCATTTTTCATCCATCTTTTTATCTGGAGCTAATTTATCAGCCAGAATTTCTTCCAATACCCGGTGCACCATGATGTCCGGATACCTTCTGATGGGAGAAGTAAAGTGACAATAGTTTTCAAAACCTAAACCATAATGCCCAATATTTTCTGTAGTATAAACCGCCTTGGCCATGGTGCGAATCCCTAATTGCTCCAGCACATGTTGCTCTGGTTTGCCTCTTGCTTCTGCTAGCATTTCGTTGAAAGATTTTGCAATGGCTTCCGGTGAGGAAAGGTCAAACTTGTGGCCAAATTTTTTGGCAAAGGCAATAAAAGGTTGCAACTTTTCTTCCGAAGGTGTGTCGTGCACGCGGTAAGGAAATGGCAGTGGTTTTTTATTGATCTTAATTTTTGAAACTTTTTCCGCAACAAACCGATTGGCAAGCAACATAAATTCCTCCACCAATTGGTGCGCTTCTTTACTTTCTTTTATTACAATTCCTATCGGGCGACCTTCTTCATCCAACTTAAACCGGACTTCCTGGGAAGAGAAATTAATAGCACCGCTTTCAAAGCGCTTTTTACGTAAGCGCTGTGCAATGTTGTTTAACAACATTACTTCATCCATTAAATGACCTTCTGCTTTTTCTATTATTTCCTGTACTTCTTCATAGGTAAATCTGTGGTCTGAATGAATGACCGTTCTTCCTACCCAATAATCTTTTACAATCCCTTTTGGTGTCATTTGAAAAACGGCCGAAAAAGTAAGTTTGTCTTCATGCGGCCGAAGCGAGCATAAGAAGTTTGAAATATGTTCCGGTAACATTGGATTGACGCGATCCGGCAGATAAACGGAAGTTGCTTTCTGATAAGCTTCTTCATCTAAAGGAGTGCCCGGCACTACAAAATGACTCACATCCGCAATGTGTACTCCTATTTCATAATTACCATTTTTTAAAACTCTTATTGAAATAGCGTCATCAAAATCTTTAGCATCTACCGGGTCAATAGTAAAGGTGAGCACCTTGCGAAAATCTTTCCTTTTCTCTATTTCTTCTTCCGAAATAGTATCCGGGATACGAGCAGCTACTTCTAAAGCTTCATCTGAAAACTTTAAAGGAAATCCACTCTCTAAAAGAATTTCTTTCATTGCAATTTCTCCAGGGTTTTCATTCAATACATGGATCACTTCTCCTACAGGCTTTTTGCCCGAACCCTGCTCCCACTCTACTATTTTTACTACTATCCGGTCGCCATCTTTGGCTCCATTAAATGATTTTTCCGGAATAAAAATATCCGGCACTTTTTTATCTGCATCTGCGGTAAAAAATCCAAAGTTTTTATTCACTTGAAGATTACCAATGAATTCTTTTTGCTTTCTTTCCAACACTTCTACCACGGCACCCTGAAGCCGTTTTCCTTCTCGTTGCGTACTTAGCCTTACGCGTACTTTATCTCCGTTTAATGCGGTATTAAAATCATTTGGCCGCACCAGCACATCCGCATCTAAACCATCTACAACCACAAAGCCCATTCCGGAGCGGGTTATCTCAATCTTTCCCTTGTATTCATTGGCTTCCTGCCCTTTATGTGCGTGTGGCTTTTTAGATTCTTTACGTCCCATGAGGAAATGGTTTTTTAAAATTTTGAATGAATTTAATGACTAAATCATTAAACATTGGACCAGCCCCAAACAAAAACTGGTGCTCTACCGGAATTACATAAAAAGGCAGGTTAGCTAATTCGTTTTCATATTTCAACAAACGCATGGCATCTTTTTCAGTGGTAAGAATAATCTTTTTGTTTCCTTCCATCTCCTCAAACTTTTTCATAATGTCTTTCCAATCGTCAAACGAAAAAATATGGTGGTCACTATAATGCATCATGTAATAAGTGTGGATGCGTTCTTCCAGGTATTTTTTTAGCGGTCGTGGATTGGCTATGCCGGTGACTAGCAATACCACGGTGTTTTCATTTATAAAATAAAAATTTTTATTTGTGATGTGGTAGGGCGTGCCATACACAAGCGTTGTAAAAAAAAGTTGTTGGTGAGGTAGTGGTTCTATATCCTTAGTTATGGCTTCCTTCTCAGCAATAGATAGATCGGGCTTGCATTTAGTAACAAGGATAAGGTCGGCTCGTTTATAATTGCTTCGCAAATCGCGGAGATCACCGGTAGGTAAAAAAAAGTCATTTGTAAACAGGTTGTTGCTTTCCGTAAGTAAAATATTGAACCCTGGTTTTATAGATCTGTGTTGAAAAGCGTCGTCTAAAATGATTACTTCCGTCTCTGGTCTATCATGTAATAATTGTGGAATGGCTACTATTCTTTCTTCGCCTACAGCAACCGGAATTTCCGGAAACTTTTTAAAAAATTGTAATGGTTCATCTCCAATATCTAAGGCCGTAGTGTTGCTGTTGGCTAAGGCATACCCTCTTGTTTTTCTTTTGTACCCGCGACTTAAAGTTGCTACTTTAAAATTATTTTTTAGGTGCCTAATTAAGTATTCTACCATCGGGGATTTGCCGGTGCCACCTACTGATAAATTACCGACGCAAATAAGGGGTAAACCAAAAGAAGCGGATTTTAAAATATTCTTATCGTACAGCCAACTGCGCAGGAGCGTAATGAGCCAAAACAGAACGGCAAAGGGAAGAAGTAATATTCGAAATGATTTTAAAAACCAATTAGAAAACATAAATTTTTTGCGGTGTGATACAAATATCTAAAGGTACATCATATTGGTTGGCGTCTTCTATTACATCAATAGGATGGAAATAAGAAAGGCCAATTTTCAAACAATCCTGACGACAATCTTTTAAAAACCGATCATAAAATCCTTTGCCATAGCCTACCCTAAAACCTCTGTTATCAAATGCAAGCAAGGGAACCAGTACAACATCTATATAATCTGGAGGTATTGCTTCACTGCCGGATGGTTCGGGAATGCCGAATGAATTATTTATAAATTCACCCTCTTCCTCCACCACTATTGCAGAAAGCGTACTGGTGATCCTGTCTATTTTCGGATAGCAAACCAGCAGGTCGGGATTGGTGAAAAAGAGGTAATCAGTTATTGTAAAAGTTTCCGGTTCGTTTTGCTCGCTAAATGGATAATAACTTAAAACTGCAGATAAAAAAGGAAGATTTATTTTTTGAAATTCTATTAAAAGTAGATCATCCCATTTCATTTTTTGGATGGATGAAATCTCTTTTCGTTTTTCTTTAAAAGTAAACCTGGCTTCTTTTTTCAGCATTATAATTTCGCGGTTGCACGTTCATTTACAAAAAAAGAAAATAAGGTAGTGCCATAGTTACGAACCATTTTGAAATGGGGAAAATCTTCGTAATGGTTACGGGGCGTATGTTCTAGCACAAACATTCCATTCTCTTTCACCAAACCTTTTTCAAATATTAACTGTGGCAGTTCATCAATGGTGGCCAGTGCATAAGGTGGCCCCGCAAATATAAAGTGGTAGGTTTCTGTGCATTGTTGAATGTATTTAAATACGTCTGATTTTATGACTTTAAAATTTTTTATGCCTAATTCCTCAGCTGTTTTTTTTATAAATGCAAACATTTGCACGTCCTTTTCAATAATGGTTAAGTCGCTTGCTCCTCTTGATGCCAACTCATAACTTATACTGCCCGTGCCTCCAAAAAGATCAAGTGTTTTTATATCTTCTAAATCGAGATTGTTTTGCAAAATATTAAACAAACCTTCCTTTGCTATGTCTGTGGTAGGCCTCGTATAAGGCATTTTGGATGGAGGATTAATCCTGCGTCCGCCATATTCTCCACTTACTATGCGCATGCTGCTAAATTAAATAAGGACGTAAAGTAATGGGCCGGATAACCAGCCACCGGCGTAGTGACAGATCCTGCATTAAAATGTAGGTTTAAAAAATAACCATGTAATTCTTTAAACAGAGCGGACTCTTCTTCTACTAATCCGGATAGTAATAAATAAGTTTCTTCTTTTGGCAAATCAAATTGCTGATAAATAGAAAGAAGATAATAAACCACATCAAGAGGAACGGTATAGGCATAGGTTTGCGCCAGCTGCAACTTTCCTTCTTTTTTTACTACTACTCTAAACCGTTGTGGACTAAAATGAACGCTTACCTGGTTTTCTGCATCAAAACCATTGTATACTTTTAAAGTGGTGGTGTAGTTATGAAAAAACTGAACATTTTCTTTGTTTACAATGTCCAACACAGACTTAGGAAAAGTATAAGCTGTCACTACTTGCCATTCCGCTATATGGTCATGCAGCATTTGCGTGGTCGGAATATTTTCAAAATAATCTTTGGCCGCATCTTGCCGAAAAAGCGCATAGGGAACCATCACTGCTTCTGCAAAGGCAGATCCAATAATTTGCTTTCTTTGTCCTGCAACGGCAGCACTAAATATCTTCGTTATATTATCAGTTAATTCTGCAGGAGGGAAAGTGTAATATTCAAGATTGTTGATTTCTTTGGCCACCGGATCATAGGTAGCCGTGCAGGCATAAGTATCCCCAATCTCGCAAAGCAATACGGCATCGTCTTTGGCAACGGATTCTTTTTTTATTTCAAAAAGTTTGGTCAAATGATACGTTTTAGAATTGCAAAGTAACTAATTCAATATAAAAATTTTGCTTATCCCTCCTTTTGTTAGCTTGCAATTTTTTTTATGAGCAGGCTGCAGGTTGATATAAGTTATAAACAGATTCTAAAAATTGCCCTACCTATTTCTTTTGCCTTAATGGTGCCTCAGTTTAATTTCATTATTAATAACATTTTTCTTGGTCACTTAAGTGAAGAAGCATTAGCGATAGCCTCTATTACCGGTGTTTATTACCTAGTTTTTGCCGGTATTGGGTTTGGGCTCAACAATGGCTTGCAAGCCCTTATTTCCCGCCGTGCCGGAGAAAACAAACCAGAAGAAATTGGTAAGATATTCAATCAGGGAATATTAATTTCCATGATCATTGCAGCCTTTGGAATTCTTACCACTTTCACTGTAGCCCCCATAATTTTAAAAAGTGTTATTAAGTCGGAAGAAGTATACAGACAGGCCATCATTTTCTTGCGTATTCGTATTTGGGGGCTTCCATTTTTGTATGTATATCAAATGCGAAATGCATTGCTGGTAGGTACCAACCAAAGTAAATATTTAGTGCTGGGAACTTTTGCCGAAGCAGCCTCCAATCTATTCTTTGATTACGTATTCATCTTTGGTAAGTTAGGTTTTCCTCTACTTGGTTTTAATGGGGCTGCCTTTGCTTCTATACTGGCAGAATTTATTGGCATGTTTGTAATTTTTTTAGTGATTCGTTGGAAAGGTATTAGCCAACGATTTTCCTTATTTCAACACTTCAGATGGGATGGTCCAAAAGCACGCCTTATCTCATCTCTTTCCGGGCCACTTGTTTTTCAGCATGCGATCAGCATTTTAAGTTGGTTCTTTTTTTACATTTTAATTGCCCGCAATACAGATCAGACAAGTATGGCGGTGTCCAACACCATGCGAAATATTTTTGGTTTTTTTGGTGTCTTTATATGGGCCTTTGCAGCTACTACCAATAGCATGGTAAGTAACGTAATAGGCCAGGGCAAGAAAGAAGCTGTTTATCCCCTAATAAACAAAATAGTTCGATTGAATATAAGTATTGCAGTGGTTGTGTTTATAGTGCTAAATGCTTTTCCAAAATTGTATTTATCCATCTACGGGCAGCACCAACATTTTATTGATGAAGCCATACCTGTATTGCGTTTAGTGACTATTGCGATGATCCTGATGTCCGTAGCTTCGGTTTGGTTTAATGCCGTAACGGGATCAGGAAATAGCCGGGTTACATTTGTTATTGAGCTTTGTGCTATTTTCCTTTATTGCATTTATGTGTATACGGTATTGGAAGGTTTCCATTTAGGTATGTTTTGGGGATGGATGTCAGAAATGATTTATTGGAGTGTCATACTTTCTCTTTCTTATTGGTACATTAAAAGTAATAAATGGCAAAAGAAAGTGATTTGAGTAATTAAAACTCTTTAATGTAGCGAACCGTAACGTTGCCTGTAAATTGAACCATGGGTGGATGTACTTTTTTTACTGCTACTTCTATCTTTTGAATTATAGGAAAATGTTCTTTTAAAACGTCACTTACCTGCATTACAAAAGTTTCCAGCAAGGCAGTTGGTGTACCCATTTCTTTTTTTAAAAGGGTATGCACCGTAGCATAATTAATTGTTTGATCTATTGAATGAATTACCGTTTGTGGAGCTGCATAACTGATGCATAAATTGATTTCAAACTCTCCTCCAATCTTTTGCTCTTCTTTATATAATCCATGCCTTCCAAAAAAACGAAGGCCAGTTAATTCAATAATTATTATTTCCATTTTATTAATGAAGGCCATTTGCAGATAGGTAGCGTTCAGCATCAAGTGCAGCCATGCAGCCACTACCTGCCGCAGTCACCGCCTGGCGATAAATTTTATCTTGCACATCACCGGAAGCAAATACACCCTCAATGTTTGTTTTTGATGTTCCGGGGATAGATTTAATGTACCCGGCTTCATCCATATCAAGCCATCCCTCAAAAATACCTGAGTTTGGTTGGTGGCCTATAGCCACAAAAAATCCTTTTATTGGAATGGTTGTTTCTTCGTTTGTCACCGTGTTTTTTATAGTTACAGCTTCCGTGGCTTTTTCACCTAAAATTTCTACCGTTTCAGAGTTCCAATATATTTTAATATTAGCAGTTGCTTTCACTCTTTCCTGCATCACTTTGCTGGCGCGCATTTCACTTTTCCGAACAATCATATGTACGGTGGAGCACAATTTGGAAAGGTAAAGTGCTTCTTCTGCAGCAGTATCACCGGCACCTACAATGGCTACTTCTTTACCTCTAAAAAAGAAACCATCACATACGGCACACGCACTTACCCCATAACCATTTAACCGCTGCTCACTTTCAATGCCTAACCATTTGGCAGAAGCTCCTGTAGCTATTATAACTGCGTCTGCTGTAATTTCCTTTTCATCATCAATCCAAACTTTAAAGGGATGGTTTGAAAAATCAACTTTAGTTGCCAAACCATAGCGCAGGTCAGCACCCATGCGTTGGGCCTGTTGTTCAAAATTGATCATTAATTCCGGTCCTTGTATCCCTGCCGGAAAGCCTGGATAATTTTCAACATCCGTAGTAATGGTTAATTGACCACCGGGTTGAATACCCTGATATAAAACCGGCTTCATATTGGCCCGTGCTGCATATACGGCAGCTGTATATCCTGCGGGTCCGGAACCTATTATTAAACAACTAACCTTTTCAGGTGATTTATTTTCCATTCTTATTTACTTACAAAATTCAAAAATAATGGTTAATCCGTTTTGGATTGCTATTAGGGATTCTTAAAATTATTTGGGTATGATGAGTGTTCGGTATTGAGAAGCATACCCTCCAAAATAACCTAAAGCACCATTAGATATATTGTTGATAACCTTGGTGGGAGAAGAAAAGGGATTGCCAATGGAAGAATAACTGTACTCCATAGTTCGCCAAAAATCAAAAGTATTTTTATCTATGTTGCTTAATTTTAAAGTAACGGTATCCCCTCTTTTAAAAGCCCGCTCATCTTCTTTTAAAGGTTGGTTTCTATCTACACCCGGATCTACTTCTAAATCATAAGTAGTTCCGTCAATGATCTGGTCATCATATACAGAATTAAAACCTGGTAAAAATGGCTGCCTGTTTTTACGAGTAAAATACCGAACGTAATCTCCATATCCTTTCGGGTCTGTTACTCTTACCATCATTAAAATAATTTTCTTAGCCGGGTCTTTAGGTGCCGGTTTGTACCACACAGAATCTATTCTTTTTGTAAGGTTTGGTATGGTCGTTTGGCTAGTGTACTCCTTTCCTCCAGAAATTATTTTTAAGGAATAGGCTGTGTTAAGTTTACCGGTAAATGAGGTGGTTGCATTCGACGAATCGTTTGAATAATAATAAAGCCTGATGCCAGCTGTAAACGGAACAGAATATTCTTTTAACCGATGTGTTTTAATGCCATTGGATATAGTCACTTCAGCACCGTGAACAAAGCTGTTAAGTAAAAGTTCGGGGCTGATAGTTGAAAAATAATTTAAAGAATTAGTTAGTACAACTCGAGGTGCACCATCGTTTTCTATCGTTGCCTCAACAACTAATTTTGGGTCAGATTCTTTTAAGGTAAAAGCCACCTTCTTCTCGCAACCTGATAGAATCAAAATGGCAGCAAAAAGAGAAAAAATTTTTTCCATGAATAAATAAATATTAAATAAAACAGCCCCGGCATAAACCAGGGCTGCGCATATAAAATTAAATTAAAAAAGAGTTTAACCTAAGTATGCTTTTAAGGCTCCACTATATCGAGCTTTTTGCAGCCGCTTAATTGCCCTTTCTTTAATCTGGCGAATTCGTTCTTTCGTCAAATCATACTTCTGACCAATTTGTTCGATGGTAGTTCCATTTTCACCATCAAGGCCAAAGTAAGCATTTACAATTTCTGCTTCTCTTGGGCTTAATGATTTTAAAACCCTACGGATTTCATTCCGCAATGAGTCTTTCATTACATCCTCATCGGTATCATCACTTCCCTGAAGCAAATCGCCCATTGCTACGTCTTCTGCTTCATGCACTGGTGCATCTAATGAAGTGTGGCGTGTATTACTTTGGAAGATATTATTAATCTCTGTTTCGCTCATTTCCAAAATATCCGCCAATTCTTCTGTACTTGGTTCCCGCTCGTGCTCTTGTTCAAAAGCCATGTAGGCTTTGTTTGCTTTATTGTAGGTACCAATCTTGTTTTGAGGCAATCTTACCAAGCGACCTTGTTCTGCTAATGCCTGCAAAATTGATTGACGAATCCACCATACAGCATAAGAAATAAATTTAAATCCTTTGGTTTCATCAAACCGTTGTGCGGCTTTGATTAAACCCAGATTTCCTTCGTTGATCAAATCACTTAAGGATAATCCCTGATGCTGATACTGCTTAGCAACAGACACCACGAAACGAAGGTTTGCCTGAACCAATTTATCCAGAGCCCGCTGGTCGCCCATTTTAATTTTTTGGGCAAGGGTAGTTTCTTCTTCTGGGGTGATCATTGGGATCTTAGAAATTTCCTGAAGATATTTTTCTACCGCCTGCGAATCACGATTTGTGATCTGGGTAGCAATTTTGAGTTGCCTCATAATATAAATGCCTATTTAAAGATGAACAAATAATACGTAACGTAAAGGTGCAGATAGGTAAGTAATGTGTTCAATATACATTAACACACTATCGGCAAAAATAAGTCGCAAACTTTAAATTTCATAATTGTTTGCGACAAAATCTAAGCTGCAAAAACTATACTAATATTTTTAATATCAGCGTTTGGCAGGTTAAATTTTTCAAAAGCTTATTGGATTATAGCAAAAATTATATCAGGTTTTAAGAAGAGTTGGATTGTATTTTTTCTTCAATAAGAGCCATAACCCGGCTCCTACCAGCACGAGTAATATTGAAATTACTTCAGCTTGCGTGGGTTGAAGGCCAAATATATTCAATCTATTGTTTACCCTTATTGTTTCTATTAAAAAACGTTCAATTCCGGTAAGGATAAGGTAAAGGGCAAATAAGCTTCCATAAGGTTTTACCTTTTTTCTTAAAGACCAGAGCACCAAAAATAAAATAAGGCACATAATGGTTTCATAAAAGGAAGTAGGATATACAGCCTCTGGTAATTGATTGCAATATTTACCTATACAACCGGGGATGGGCACCCCTGCTTCGTTTACATTATGTGGATAATTAAAAGACCACATCCAATCTGGAAGCCAGCTAAAAGGTTTGGGTTTGTGGTTTACTATACCCCAATCTCCATCTCCTGCTACTTGGCATCCAATACGGCCAATAGCATAAGCCATCATTAATGTAGGTGCCATAGCATCTGCTAGATGGCGTAGAGAAATTTTATTCTTCCGTGCAAAAATGATAATGGCAAGTGCGGCACAAATCAATCCTCCATAAAAAGTAAGCCCGGATGGTGAAAGCAAATATTCAGATGGGTGGTTTAAAAAATCCCCCCAATTTTCGAAAATATCAAAAAGCTTAGCACCCAATAAACCAAATACAAGTGCGAGAATAGTAATTTCTCCTACCCTGTCCTGTGGCCATAAACGAAGAGTTCTTTTTTCCGGTTTGGCAAGTTGTTGTTTCTTTTTTTCCCACCATTTCAACCCGGCAAACAATAAACCAACACCTATACCCAATGGCCAATTTCCCATAGAGGAAAATATAAATGTTTGTGGATCCTGTGTGGCATCGGAACTTAAAAAGAATAACGCCAGGATTTTATAACCCAAAACAAAACCCAATAAAAAATTAATCAACAAATCGACAAATGAAGCAGGCTTGCCGACCACTACCTGTTCTTCAGATGGTTGTAATAAACCTTGTTTGCTTTTTCTTTTTAATTCGTGACCAAGTATAGATGCGGAAATAAGAAAAGATAAGGCAACAAAAAAACCAAAGGAATTTATAAAACGAAGAAAAGGAAGATCTACACCAAACAGATCTTTGAACGCATAATAAAGGTTGGGATACATAAGCAGTGATTGGGAAAGCTAGGTTTGCTTAAACGCTAAAATAAACAATATAAAAATGCCTCTCCATTTTTATGAGAGGCATTATCTGAATAAAATTAATTGCAATATTCGTTGAAAGCTCCAATCAAATTTTGAGCTATCATTTGAGCTGGTCGTCCTTCTATTTGATGACGCTCAATAAAGTGAACTAAAGAACCATCTTTGAATAATGCAATAGCAGGAGAAGATGGTGGATAAGGCATTAAGTGTTGACGTAAAGATTGTACCGCCTCCACATCAAAACCAGCAAAACTGGTTGTGATAAAATCAGGCTTTTTATCTGCATTGGTAACTGCCATAATTACTCCAGGCCTTGCACTGCCTGCTGAGCAACCACAAACAGAATTAATCATTACCAAGGTGGTTCCTTTTTGGTTTAATTGCGCTTCTACATCTGATCCTGATAATAATTCAGTGAAACCATTTTCAGTTAGTTCCTCTTTCATTGGGATCACTATTTCTTCTGGATACATATTTTAATTTTAGGCACAAAGGTAAGCAAACTGAAATTATTGCATACAAATCCTTGATTGTTAACAATTTATGTCATCTCAATTTACAATTTTATGACCAATTGACAGTTGCTAAGTAAGAAAATTGCAATGGTATATTGTTTGACATTATGGTTATTGTTATTCAATATTTAATAAATAAACTTAATAAAATGACTTTTGTAAACTTAAAAACATTGCCTAACACACGGGTAATTAACAATTTGATGGATAATTTTTTCGAACCATCATCGTCTATGTTACGAAACGGAGTGGAGTTACCAACAGGTAAACAATCCGTACCTGTTAATATTTTGGAAAGTGAAAATGCTTATCATTTAAATGTAGTAGCACCTGGTTTCCAAAAAGAAAGTTTTTCTATCAATTTGGAAAAAGAGATTTTGACGATAACTGGAGAATTAAAAGAAAAGGAATCAGAAAAAGAGGAAAAGCAAGTAAGAATGGAACATAAAATTCACTCTTTTAAGCGCTCCTTCACAGTTGACGAATTGATTGATGCAGAAAAAATTAGTGCAGAATATGTTAATGGTATTCTTTCATTAAACCTTCCAAAGAAGGCACCTGTCAAACCATCAGTAAAACAAATTTCTGTACAGTAAAATTTAATTTAAGAATTTCTCATAAGCAGTTGGTTTTGGTTTATAAACCCTCCGTTTCCACGGAGGGTTTTCTCATAGTTACTTCAATTCTTTATCTTGCAGATTCTACTATGGTTAAAAAATTATTTCTTCCGGTATTCCTGTTTTTTTTAAACTATGCTGCGGCTGCACAGGTTCCGGACTCCACAGTTGTTTATAATACTGATACTGTTTTAAGAATTATAAATTTGAACCCTTTCTTTTCTATTCATGTCGATTCTACTTTTACGTATCCATTGCAAATAAATAAGGAGCCGCAAAAATATTTTTGGTATATAAAAAATTCACCTGTTGGGCTCCGCATCAACAAAGACAATGGGATGCTGACGTTTAAAGCTGACAAATCTTATTTTTTATCAGGTCGGCTGAAATACGATTTAAATTACAAAGTGTCTATTGGTGTTCAAAGTTTATCAGACCCAACTGAAAAAGTAGATACCAATTTCAACATTGTTTTTTACAATACAGAAATCATCACTTCCAAGGTAAAACCAACCATCAATGATTCTGTATGGGTAGATGAAGGAGATACAGTAAGTTTCAGAGTTTTATGTGAAACCGGTAGTTATCCCCTAGACCATATTATTACTTTAACATCAGTGCCCATCAGCTATTATTCAATGGTACAGGAATGTGGTAATGAATTTCGGTGGAGAGTTCCTTATGATTTTGTAAAAGAAACAGACCCGGGAAAAACAAAACTAATTGTCATAAGTTTTATTGGTGCTACCAAATTTAATATTAGAGATACAGCCCGTGTGCGGTTGTACGTACGCGATGCGTTAAATTATCCACTTGCGGTAGAAGAATATAAACAGGCTTTAAAAAATCTTAATTCTTATGTGCTCACATTGAAGTTTACCTTTTTGCAATTGGACAAACGACTACGACGCACAAAGGGAGCTCGTACCACCTTTGATCTTACTTCGGCTACTACGTCCCTAACAGGTACTATCATGTCTACGGCAAGTAGCGAGGAAGCTAAAAGAACCGGAAAAATCTTACCAAGTGTCGGCCTCGCTATGGTGCCTATAAAAGAGGCAGCTGTTCCCAACAAAGCCGTTGATCAAAATCAAGCCGCATTAATCCGTACATCCATCAAACGATTGGAGTATATGGCGCGGGATTATATGCTGCTTGGAGAGCGGGATCCGGATATTACTAAGAAGACAGCAAAGCTTCGGGATGAACTGAAGCAAGTGCAGGTGCAATTGATAGAAGTGCCGATGGAACTTACAAATGATTTTACAGAAGAAGAATTAAACAAATATTTTAATAGCCCGAAAGTGAATAAAAAGTATCGTTTAAAAACAAGATAATCTTTTGAATTTCTTCCTTCAAGTAAGTACACAATAGGTTGTACTAATGTGTTGCATGCTATATAATAGTAAACATCGTAATGCAAAAAATGACTTTGTAAAAGTTAAAATAGTGCAAGTCAATTGGTGGACAAAAGGGTAGTTTTTTTTAGAAAAATATACATAATCTATTTCTCTATTTATTATTTCAATTAATTGGAATTCAAAGGCTATTTCCACTTTAATTCCACCCTTTTCCCGCTTATTAATACTACTTTTTGTTAATAGTGATTGATTACAAATCATGTAAGATTTCTTTACCATTTTTTGGATAGCTTTTTGAATTATTATAGGAAATTAATAAGAATGAAAAATTTAAAATATCTGCAATTGGCTTTAATCGTTACGCTCTTAGTAACGGCTGTAAGCTGCACGGTGTCTCGTGGTAGTTATTATGAAGAAGATCCTTATAATAATTCAAGATACTACGGCAACACACCTTATTATGGTAATGGAAGCAATTATATAATATTGGAAAGAGATCCATTTACAGGTCAATATTATGAGGCCTTACCAAGAGGTGGCTCGTATCCTTATCGATCAAACAACTACGGAACGTACAATAATACCTACCGTAATTATGACAGGAGGAATGATCGTCAGAGTAGTACAACGACCACTAGAAAAGACAATAACTATAATGAGCAAAGACAAAAACAAGAGGAACAACGCCAGGAAGAAGTGAATAAGATGCGAGAAGCAAAAGGTTCCGTTTTAGGAAAGAAAAAAGATTAAAAAAAATCCCCGCTTTTTGCGGGGATTTTTTATTTGATATATCCAAGTATCTTCATCATGCTTTGAGCTGATTGCTCTTTTGCATACAACCAATCTACTAATTTTCCAGATTTATCATACTCTACTATCACATGTTTTGGAGATGGAATGAGGCAATGCTTGATGCCACCATACCCACTTATTTGATCCTGATAAGCTCCTGTATGAAAGAACCCAACATACAGCGGTTCTTCTCCATTTGTTTTAGGTAAAAACACTTCATTGATATGTTCTTCGGAGTCATAATAATCATGGCTGTCACACGTCAAACCACCCAATACTACCCGTTGAGGTTCATTTTCCCACTTATTAATTGGCAGCATTAAAAAACGTTCTCCTATTCCCCAGGTATCAGGTAATGTGGTGATAAAAGAAGAATCAATCATGTACCAGATCTCTCGCTCGTTTTGGGTTTTCTGTCCGATAACGCTGTAAATATGCGCCATGCTTTCTCCCACAGTGTAAGAACCAAATTCAGTAAAAATATTAGGCATTGGCACCTTTGCTTTTTTACACGCATTTTTTAGGTTACCAACAATTTCATTGATCATGAATTGGTAATCATATTCAAAACCAAGGGAGTGTTTTATTGGAAAACCACAACCAATATTGATAGAATCCAATTCAGGACAAATCTTTTTAAGCTGACAATACAGGTTGATGATCTTATTTAATTCTGACCAATAATATATATCATCTTTAATGCCTTTATTTAAAAAAATATGAAGCATTTTCAATTGAAATTTATCTTCATATCCTTCGATGTCATCTACATAAAATTCTAAAATATCTTTAGCTCTGATGCCCAACCGGGAGGTGTAAAAAGGAAAGGTAGGTTCTTCTTCTGCGGCCACGCGGATGCCCACTTTGAAGGGAACTTTTACTGTTTTTTTATAGGCTTGCAGTTCTTCTTTATTGTCTAATACAGGAATCACATTTTTAAAACCTGTATTCAGCAAACCGGCAATCCGACGTATGTACGGTTTCTGTTTAAACCCATTACACACAATAAAAATATCCTTAGTGATCTTCTTTTTTTCGTACAAATTTTTAATGATGTCAATATCATACGCATAAGAAGTTTCCAGGTTGATGTTATGCGAAAGGGCTTCCTCAACTATAAAACTGAAGTACGAACTTTTAGTGCAGTAGCAGTAATGATATTGACCCTCATATTTATGCTTTTTAATGGCCTTGGCAAACATATCTTTTGCTTTATTAATCTGCATACCAATTTTGGGTAAGTAGGTAAGCTTCAGCGGAGTGCCGTACTTATCAATAAGCGCTTTAATGTCTAGCCCATTAAATTGTAAATAACCATCCTTTAATTCTAAACCTTCCTGCGGAAAATTAAATGTCTGTTGAACGAGGCCAAAGTATGAATTCGTCATTGAAAAATAAAAGGTTGTTCTGTGATAGGTTTTGTTTCCTTACAAATGTATTTGATTTATGCAAAAAGAAAGCCGAATGCAAAGGCATCCGGCTTTCTAAAAATAGTTACCCAACTTATTACTTTACCTGAGCTATCAGGTTCTTAAATGATTCTGGGTTATTCATGGCAATATCTGCCAGCATTTTGCGGTCTATCTCAATGCCTTTTTTACTAAGCATATTGATGAATTGAGAATAAGTCAATCCTTCTTCTCGTACGGCCGCATTGATACGGGCAATCCATAAGCGACGGTACTCTCTTTTCTTTAACTTACGACCTACAAACATGTAAGTCATTCCTTTTTCAACTACGTTTTTGGCAACGGTATATACATTCTTACGTTTGCCATAAAAACCTTTGGCTTGTTTTAAAATTCTTTTTCTACGTGCTTTAGAAGCAACGGAATTAACGGAACGAGGCATAGCTTAATAATTTTAGATTAACGTTTATAGATTTACTTTTTTCGTTTAAATATTATTTTAAACGTAACAGGCGCATTACAAAGTCCATATTGGCTTTGGCTACCACACCGTCTTTGCGTAAAGCTCTTTTCCGTTTTTTAGATTTTTTAGTCAGGATGTGACGTTTAAAAGACCTCTGATGCGTGATCTTACCAGTACCGGTTACTTTAAACCTTTTTTTGGCGCTGGAGTTTGTTTTTACTTTTGGCATTTGATGAATGCTATTAAATTTGACACCCTTGAGGCGATTTCGCACCGGCGAAATACTTTTGGGGCCTCTTCAGGCAATACCCGTTTAGAAACGGTGCGCAAAGGTAAGGCAGATTTTTAGATTGAAGATTTTAGATTGCAGGTTTTTTGTTAAGTGCGTAATGAATATGAAGATTTTAGCTTACTAATTTAATAATTTGAAAAATATTGATAAAGCGATAAGGAGGCCTCTTTTCCCTGATAAATAGTTTTTCGGTGGGAGATAGTATTGTTTTCATTATAAAAAATGTACTCTGAAAAGGGTTTTTGATTATAGATTAAAGATCGGCCATCGTGAAAATCGGCCTCTACGGTAAAAGTTTCTTTTTCTATCAATTGACCCTTATTATTAAAAATGCAATCTTCCATTTTAATCTTTTTTTTCAATCTCCTTATTTGATAATACATAGTACGGGTATTGCTATTTTCACCATATTCAAATAATAAAGAGTAGAAAATTTTGTCCTTTTCGTATTCCTCCATTCTTATCAATTTATTGTTCTGGTAGAAGTAATTTCTACTAAAACTTGTTGCTTTATTATTTATTTCCTGGGTAATTTTAAGTAGTTGATTATTGTTATTGTAGGTGTAATAGTACGTTACTAAATGAGGGCTGTCAACAGTGTACAACTTTTCTGTTACAGGGTTTAAGGATGCGTCGTATTCAATGTCGTGTATTATTTTAGCAGAAGTTCTAAAATCTGTATTAATAATCCGGGTCAATAAATCATTTTGATAAAAAAATTCCTGCCGGTATTCATTTCCCAATGGATTGGTTCTTAATAATACAATTCGGCCTATCGAATCATAATAACCAATCGTACTTACCATTGAATCTTGTTTGGACCTTTTATCCGATGAAATAAATGTTACTGTTAATTTAAGGACGTTTGCTTTTTCCATGGTCTGCCTGCTTACCCGGTAAAAATTTTTGTCCTCAGGAGCAAATGATTGTGCCTTTAACTTTGAATAAATTAAAAGGGTGAGAATAAGCAGGAAAGGAATACGCATTATTAAATATTAAAAGGTACTTAATTCCTTATTTTAAGAAATGTAGAATTAGCTAAATCCCTAATTCTGCTCTCAATTTTTTCGTAAGCTTTGCGCAAACCAATCGATAACTTTTATCTATAGCCTGCTTCCACTCTTTTTCATTCAATTTTGTCTGAACATCCACAAGTACCCATTTGGCCCTTGCCAAATACGGCGCCTGAACAAATCCTTCGTGAAAAATAATTTCTTCAAATTCATCATCTTCAACTTTAAAAGAACATTTAAATGGCGTATCTAATGAAACAATGCAAAACATTTTTCCCCCTATTGAAAATACCAGGTCATGATCCCATTTTATATCTTCGGTAACAGAAGGAAAGGAAAGACAAAATTTCTGAAGTGCTTCTATATCCATAATCCGTGTAGTTATAATCAAATTAAATGAAAACAATCTATCTCTTTTTATTTCTCTTGTCGGTACTTTCCTGCAGCAATGCACCAAATAACGAGCTAACAAATAAAGTAGTTGGTATCTCAGATGGCGATACGTTTACTTTACTTACTTCAGAAAATGACCAAATAAAAATAAGGCTATTCGGAATTGACTGCCCGGAAAAAAGTCAGGATTTCGGGGAGGTAGCCAAACAAAAGTTGAGTGAGCTTATTTACAAAAAACCGGTCCGTTTTATTACAAAAGACAAGGACCGCTATGGTAGAATAGTGGCTATAGTGTATACCGCAAATGGAATGTGTGTGAATGAAGAAATGATAAAATCAGGGCTTGCCTGGCACTATAAAATATTTGATAAAAATCCTTATTGGGACGTGTTGGAAATTGCTGCTAGAAAAGAAAAAGTTGGCCTATGGGTAGATCAAAATCCTACACCACCCTGGCTATGGCGCAAAGAGAACAGAGTATATCATTGAAAAAAAATCCGCAACTTAGGTCGCGGATCTTTTTTTAATATAAATTATGCTTTTACTGTTTCCGTTTTCTTTTTTGCTCCTTTTGGAGTAAAGATGGCTAGCATTCTTTTACCTTCCAATTTAGGCATACTTTCCAACGTTCCAAATTCAGCAAGACGTTCTGCAAATTTTAATAAAAGCAATTCTCCCCGATCCTTAAATTGTATGGCGCGGCCTTTAAATTGTACATAAGCCTTTACTTTATTACCATCCTTTAAGAAGTTCTCAGCATGTTTTGATTTAAAATCAAAATCATGGTCATCTGTATTGGGCGTAAAACGGATTTCTTTCATTTCCGTGGTTTTCGCCTTTGCTTTCATCTCTTTGTCCTTCTTCTTCTTATCGTATAAAAACTTATTGTAATCAATAATTTTACATACTGGAGGATCTGCCTGTGGTGAAATTTCTACCAGGTCTAGTTCCTGCTCTTGCGCCATTTTAATAGCATCCTGAGTAGGATAAATTCCTATTGTTACATTATCTCCAACGAGCCTAACCTGAGGAACCCGGATGAAATGATTAATACGATGCTCTGCTTCTCTGCGGGGTGCAAAACGGCCCCTATTGAAACCGCCTTTGTTGAAACCTCCCTTATTTGGTAATGCCATAAATTTTTGTCCTTGGTATGGTGCCAGCAGCCGCCTAACCTTTGGAACCGATGATTTTAATTTAAAAAGTACCTGCTGTTTTTATTTTTAAAAATGTGTTTATTGAAACGCAAATTTTATGCTCAATTTTGTTTATTCTTTAATTTGGTATAAGTAACCCAACAAGATAACCAATCTTTAAATCTCCTATCCTACTAAACAAAGATTATTCTCTACGGTCCTTTATTTCATTTTTTACTTCCGCTATAAATTCATCCGTGTCTTTTGCTCCTAAATCTCCTTTGCCTTGCCGGCGGATAGATACTTTATTTTCCGCCACTTCTTTTTCTCCAATGATAAGCATATAAGGAACTCTCAATAATTCAGTATCTCTTATTTTCTTGCCTATTTTTTCGTTTCTGTCATCAATTTCGGCACGAATATCAGCTATTTTAAATTTCTCTAATACAGATTGAGCATAATCTGAAAACTTATCACTAATAGGTAAAATTTTAACCTGCAAAGGAGCTAACCACACTGGAAATTTACCCGCATAATGCTCCAATAAAAATCCAATGAATCGCTCATGGGTACCAAGCGGAGCCCGGTGAATAATTAACGGTGTTTCAGGGGTATTGTCCTGATTTATATATTGCAGGTTGAAACTTTTTCCTTGCGAAAAATCGACCTGATTGGTAGCAAGCGTAAACTCACGGCCAATGACACTGTAGATCTGCACATCTATTTTAGGACCGTAAAAGGCTGCTTCATCCTGCACTTCTACATAAGGTATATTAGATTCTATTAAAACATTGCGAACCATCTCTTCGGTTTCTAACCATAGCTCCGGCTCATTTACATATTTGATTCCTAGTTTTTCTTTAGAGTGAAGCGAAAGCCGCATCACATATTTATCGATACCAAAGATCTTAAAATACTTTTGGTACATATCATTTACAGCACGAAACTCCTGGTTAAATTGTTCTTTAGTGCAATAGATATGCGCATCATTCATGTGAAGGCAGCGTACCCTCATTAGCCCGAATAATTCTCCACTTTGTTCATAACGATACACTGTTCCATATTCAGCTATCCGGTATGGAAGGTCACGATAGCTTTTTGGTTCTGCGGCAAAAATCTTGTGGTGGTGCGGGCAGTTCATGGATTTTAAATAATATTTCTCCCCATCCATTTCCATTGGAGGGTACATACTGTCAGCATAATATGGAAGGTGTCCGCTAGTGAGGTACATGCTTTCTTTAGCAATATGTGGGGTCACTACTCTTTTATATCCAGCCGCCTTTTCTGTTTCCTTGGCGAGTTTTTCCAATTCTTCTATTATCACTGTACCATTTGGAAGCCACATTATTAAGCCCTGACCTACATCATCATCCATGGTGTATATGCTTAATTCTTTTCCAAGCTTTCTATGGTCTCTTTTCTTTGCTTCTTCCAGCAAGGCCAGGTGTTCCTCCAATTGTTTGCTTGTTGGAAATGTAACTCCATAAATACGGGTCAACTGCTTTGCCTTTTCATCTCCCTTCCAATAAGCTCCTGCAATATTGGTTAGCTTAATTGCTTTTATAAAACCGGTGGATGGAATATGAGGCCCGCGACATAAATCAGTAAATGAACCCTGTGTATAAAAAGTAATGTTGCCATCATTTAATCCCTGCAAGAGATCTAATTTGTATTCATCGCCCTTGGTAGCAAAATAAGTTTCTGCCTCGGCCTTTGCAATTGGTTGGCGTAAGTAGGCATTATTTTGTTTTGCCAATTCGGTCATCTTCTTTTCAAGGTTTCGCAGGTCCTCTTCCGTGATCGATTCATCGCCCAAATCAACATCATAATAAAAACCATTATCCACCGGAGGCCCTACCCAAAATTTAGCTCCCGGATACATAGATTGTATGGCCTCCGCCATGAGGTGAGCAGAGGAATGCCAGAATGTAGATTTACCACCGTTGTCATCCCATGTCAATAATTTAAGCCTTGCATCTTCTTCTATTGCCCGCGTTGCATCCCACACTTCACCATTAATTTCTGCTGCTAAAATTTTTCTTGCTAAACCTTCAGAAATGGATTTGGCTACGTCAAGAGCGGAGGTTCCTTTTTCATATTGCCGCACCGCACCATCAGGTAATGTTATGTTGATCATCATAATTTTATTCTCGAAAGAGAGGGCAAAATTAACAAACTCTTGTTAGAGTAACGGAATTGCACCAAAGCTTAATAATTAATTTCACCTTTCGATGAAGCTACCCTTTATTAAAATTGGTTTATTCTTTTTTGTGATCTGCATTATTCCTTGCCAGCAGGCTGGAGCACAGAAAATAACGGGCATTTGGCGCGGCTATTTTATTACGGATCAAAACGATCAGTATAAGTTGGAAATGCAGGTGGCCCAAAATAGTAGTAACCGCACTACGGGTGTTACCTATTCTTATTTGTCCACTATATTTTATGGCAAAGCCCTTACCACCGGCTTTTTTAATAAGGCTACAAAGACCGCCTTGATCCAGGAAACAAAAACAGTAGAACTTAAAATGTCAGGTGGTTCCATTGCCTGCATCATGAAATACCAATTGACCTATTCAAGGTCAGGTAAAGAAGAATTTTTAGAAGGAACCTATACCAGTAAATATGAAAAAACAAATGAAGGTCTTGCTATAAAAGGTGGAGGTGATTGTGGCAGCGGAAAAGTGTATTTGCGTAAAGTAATTACATCCGATTTTTATGTAGAACCATTTTTGCGGCCGCAAACGAAAAAAGCTAATCCACCTGTTATTAAGCCATTAAATTCGGCTCCACCTAAAAAAAGTGTAGCGCCAAAAACACCTGAAAAAGTAGGTACCAAAAGTGCTCCAGCTCCTCAGGTAAAGTCAGTACCGAAGACAAAAACAGCACCACCTGCAAAGCAGCAAAATCATCAGGAAATAAATAAAACAGATACAGAGAGAAAAGTTGTTGCACCCACCATTTCGCAAAAGGAGGCTACGCCCCTTCCAATGCCTCCACCTATAAAAATGCCGGCAATTACAAGGTCAAGACAAAATGAATTGGTGCAAACGCTTGTTGTAAAAAATAAAGAAATAGTGGTAAAACTTTATGATAATGGAGTGGTAGATGGAGATACTATTTCTATTTACCTGGATAATAAATTGTTGTTGGCGAATAAAGGGCTAAGTACCGTTCCCATTACTTTCACTGTTACCTTAGATGAAGATGGCCCGGAGCATACCCTTGTGATGGTGGCTGAAAATATGGGAACCATTCCTCCTAATACTTCTTTGATGATTGTGCATGATGGAGATAAGCGTTATGAAGTGCGCATCACCTCTACAGAACAAAAAAACGCAATGGTACGGTTTCGATTGCAACCAGATCCGAAGTGACCACTTAAATAAATTTACTCAGTGAAAATTTGAAACGCATTATTTTACATTATTGTACCAGCGCATCATTATATTTTTCTTACTTTTTTTAAGTTCTAACTTCTCCTTTGGTCAGGATCTTAATGGCATTTGGCGAGGCACTCTTACTCAAGAACCCGGAGGTTGTTTTCCGGTGTACAAAGTGGAAGTACAAATAACCGCAAAGGATAATGTTCTTTCCGGTTTCTGTTACCATTATTCCGACATTACTAATTATGTAAAAAAGAATTTTGAGGGCATTTACAATCCACAAACAAAGGCCATTGCCATTAGCGAAAAAAGAGTGCAAACTTTTCATATACCTGCAGAATGCACTCCTTGCATTCGCTATTATTCTCTTTTTTATAATAAAGAGGGGAACAATGAATCACTTAGTGGCGAGTGGGGAGGTGTTGTATTAAACTCCCGCACTGCTTGTGCACCTGGCCGCATTGTGTTGAACCGCGTGGTAGAATCAGAGTTTAGCCACATCAAAGAAATAAGAGTAGACACCGGCATTATCAAACTTGAATTTTATGACAATGGAGTAATTGACGGTGATACTATTTCGGTCATGCTTAATAATAATGTGTTAGTATCTCACCAAAGATTGGCTTTGAAACCCATAACCGTAGAAATCAAAGTGGACCTGGACCACAAGGAACAGGAAGTAACGATGGTGGCGGAGAACCTGGGAAGCATACCTCCCAACACCGCTTTGTTGATAGTAACCGCAGGCAAAAATCGGTACAAACTTTACCTATCCTCCAATGGACAAAAGAATGCACAAGTGCGATTTATATATGACGAATAAGACAATAAAAAAGGGAGGCATTACCTCCCTTTTTTGTTGCCTTTTTTTTAAAAACTTCTTTGTCCTTCTCCTTTTGCTTTTGGCAATTCTTTTCTAGGTAATTTTTCTGGTCGCTGGGCTGTATTAAACACAAATGAAGCAACTACAATGGCTGCTTGCTTTAGATCATCCGGCACCAAATGATCATAAGTATCCATGTTAGTATGATGGGTTCTTGTATTGTATTCCAGTGGATCTTGAATGAATTGGAAACCGGGCACTCCCACTCCATCAAAAGAAACATGATCTGTAGATCCGGTATTATTAATTGTTACAGTTTGTGCTCCCATTTCTTTAAAAGGCTCCAGCCATTTCGAAAAAATAGGCATTACAGCACTATTTCCCTGAGCATATATTCCCCTTATTTTTCCTCCTCCATTATCCAAATTATAGTAAGCAGAAATGCGGGAATGTTCTGGAAGCAACTTCATATCCACAGGATCAGCCACGTGGTTTTTTACATAATTACGGGAGCCAAACAGACCTTGTTCTTCGCCGCTCCACAATACGATCCGCACGGTTCTTTTTGGGCTTAAGCCTGATGTTTTTAATATACGAACTGCTTCCATCATCACGGCGCAGCCGGCTGCATTATCTGTAGCTCCTGTTGCTCCATGCCAAGAATCGAGGTGCGCACCCAACATTACTATTTCATTTTTAAGTAGAGGATCAGAGCCTTCAATTTCGGCCACTACATTATATCCTTTAATATCATCGGTTTTAAACTTTGTTTTTACTTCAGCTTCTACTTCTGTTTTAATACCGGCATTGACCAATCGTTGCAACCGCAGGTAATCATCACTTGATAGCATTAATTGTGCGGGACCTTCCTTAGCATCTTTAGTATATTGGCCACCACTGCTTACAAAAATAGTTCCGTCGTTGCCACTTGCATTCATACTAAGCACGAGGGCTGGTTTCTCGTTTGCCATAAGAGCTGCTAACGTACGTTGAAATACCTGGCGTGCACTAATATTCATTACCCCCCGGTTGGCTGAGGGCCTGACCGTATTTTCTCTGGGAATGGCTTCTGCCATTTTCAATAGCATGCTGTCTTCCATCCTTCTTCCATCTGGTGTAAAGGAAGGCCGCAGCGTATCTGATGACCAGGTCATCACAATTTTGTTTTTCAACTTTCCTACGTACTCCATTAACCCGGCAGAATCGCTGGCTTTTATCAAAATAATTTCTCCATTTATTATTCCATTTCCTGGGGTGCTTCCAGACCATGCACGAGGTACGGCTATTAGAGGTTGGTAGTAAGGTTTGGTCATAGCAATGTAGGTGCGTTTTTGTTCCCAGCCATTTCCAAAATCTCCCCAGGGTTCAAGCTTTGCATTGGTAAGACCCCAACTGCTTAACATATTTTTTGCCCAGTTAGCGGCATTTAAAAATCCTTGAGACCCGGTCAATCTTGGACCATTCACATCTGTCAAATGAAAAACAAGATCCATTACTTTTGAATTTTGATTTTCTTCCTTTTTGATTTTTTGAACAGATTGATCTCCTTCGCTTTGGCTATAACCAAAATGAAATAGTAAAAGAGCAGTGAAAAGAGTAAGCAATTTTTTCATGGTAATAATTGAGGTTAAAAGTTAAGGGATTTTTTATGTAGGTCAATTTCTCTAATGTTCAAAGCCTATTCTTATCGCACTTTTATAGGATAAGATTAATTTTCTTCAAATGGATAAATAAGTTGGCAAATGCACATTCGTTTATCTAAATAATTCTCTCAACCTACCGCAATATAAGTGACCAAGGGAAATTTTGTAATTTCAATACAATCATTTCTCCCAACCAAAAACTTTGCTATGCTTAAGCTTCATTGGATAATCCTTCTTGGTTGCCTGTACTCTACCTCTATATCCCTCGCTCAAACTCCTACGGCTGTAAAAGCAGGTAAGCTAATGCGTCATGACTTTTTTAAAGACGATGGCATGGTGACCATCACTCTGGAGACAGATTATAGAAAAATGCAATCAGCGAAAGTGAAAGGTGTGTACCAACCGGCTACGGTAACTTTACAACTGCCGGACAGTGCCGCCATCAAAGAAGAAATACAAGTATTTGCCCGGGGAGAATTCAGAAGAGAGAATTGTGCGATGCCGGGCATAATGATGAATTTTAAAACTCCTACCTCACCAAAATTAAGTAGCCTAAAAAAAATGAAATTGGTTTGCGGTTGTGGAGCATCCGTGTACCAACAGCAATTGCTATTGACGGAATATCTTATCTACCGGATGTATAATATGCTTACGGATTTAAGCTTCAAAACCAAATTAGCAAAAGTGGTGTATAAAGACGAGCGGAATAAGATGAAGGAGTATACACAGTATGCATTTTTTATTGAAGATGTAGATGATATGGCCGCAAGAAATGAGTGTAAAGAAGATTCTAAAACAATGTACCTGACAGAGCAAACTAACAGGGATGTAATGACGATGGTGGGCATGTTTCAATTCATGATCGGCAATACGGATTGGTCAGTCCCCAACTTTCATAATGTTAAGTTGATAAAACCAATCAAAGATTCATTTGCCATGCCTTATGTGGTACCGTACGATTTTGATTTTGCCGGACTTGTAAATGCACCTTATGCATTGCCCAACGAAGCGCTTGGAATAGAAAAAGTTACTGATCGCTTGTACCGCGGCTTTGCCCGCACAAGTGAGGAATTAGATAAAATGGCTGCTGTTTTTAATGAAAAGAAACAAGCTTTTACAGACCTGCTGCGCAATTTTGATTTAATAGATAAAGGAGACAGGGAAGTAATGGTGAAATACATGAATGATTTTTATACCATTATTAATAACAAACGCAAGTTGCAGGATGCATTCATTAATAATGCCCGAAAGCAGTAGGTTATATTTGCTGGTTGTCTAAAATTTGAAGTTCCAGGTTACGGATGGTAAAATGGGAAATAGCGACACCTGCAACGCTTCAATTTTTAAACTATTATTATAAGCACTTCCACTTTGATCAAAGTATACAAAATAAGGATTCAACCGGCTATAGGCATTGTACACCCCAAACACCCAGGTACTTTGTAATCGTTTATTCGGTTTTATTTTTGGAGTATAGGTTGCAGACATATCTAACCGGTGGTACGCGGCCAACCGATATTTATTTATGCTGCTGTATTCCTGTGTGAGCACGCCATTGATAATATAAAAACGCTCCGGTAAAGATGTAGCGCTACCAGTGCCATAAACAAAAATGCCGCCCAACTTCCACCTTTCATTTAATTCGTAGGAAGCAACAACAGAAAGGTCGTGGCGGCGATCATATTTCGCAGGAAATTTTTCACCACCATTTAATGCATTAAATTTTCTCCAAGTCCACGATAAGGTATATCCAACCCAACCATTCCATTTTCCTCTTGTTTTATTTACAAAAAATTCAGCTCCATAACTCCATCCTCTTCCAAATACGAATTCCTCTTCGGGGTCGCTTAGTGATGGCGTGTACCCTTCTTTATATTCAATTTGATTGCGCATGTTTTTGTAATAAACTTCAATAGATGTTTCATACAAATTATTTTTAAAATTTTTAAAAAACCCGGTAGCATATTGCCAGCTTAATTGAGGTTGTACCCGAAAGGTGCTCGGAACCCAAAGGTCTGTAGGTAAGGTAGTGCCTGCATTGCTTACTAAGTGAATGAATTGAAGGTTTCGCGAGGCCGAACCTTTTAGGGAAGCAGACTCACTCAAGGAATAACGCAGTGTTACCCTTGGCTCCAATCCGCTATAGCCTTTTACTTTTGAAAATCGATTATAAGCAATGCTATCCAGGCTATTTCCATTGGCGTCTTTTGTAAATCGGGTGTAAGGTCCTATTTGTGTAAACTGACTCCAACGGATGCCATAATTCATTTTTAATTTATCGGTCATCTCCCAATCGTCCTGCACATACAGTGCGTTTTCCAATGCATATTTTATGGAGGTATTTCCTGGATTAAAAACAGTAGAATCCTGGCGGCCTGATACAACATTTGGAGTAAACTTATGATAGGTAGCCTGCCCTCCAAATTTTACTTTGTGTTGCGGTGCCGGATAATAATCAAAATCAATTTTTGCATTTCCATCTTTTATTCCGGAAGCAAGGGTAACGTCAAAGTCATTCTGTGCCGCGGAAAAACTAAAATTATAATCGTTGTAAACTAATGTTGTATTAGCAAAAAGTTTTGGATTAAATACATGATTCCATCGAACGGTGGCTGTTGCATTGCCCCAGGGAATGCTGGCTTTAAAGGAACGTTTTGCATTTTTAAACGTAAAAACATCCCTCCCAAAATAGCCACTTGCAAACACACGGTTTTTCTCATTTATCCGGTAGTTCACCTTTGCATTCACGTCATAAAAATAGTAACCCGAACCATAAAATCCAGAGGTCTTTTTTACAAATGGTTTTACTAAAGCATCAATATAAGTACGGCGGCCAGAAAGTATAAAAGAAGATTTGTTTTTTTTGATAGGACCCTGAATTGAAAACCTGGAAGCGATTAATCCTATTCCACCTTCACCTCCAAAATTGTTGCTGTTCCCATCTTTCATTGTCACATCCAGCACCGAAGAAATGCGGCCTCCATATTGTGCCGGCATACCGCCTTTTATAAGAGATACGTTTTTAATAGCATCTGAATTAAAAATGGAAAAAAAACCAAATAAGTGGCCTGAATTATAAACTACGGCATCATCCAGAATAATCAAATTTTGATCTGGCCCTCCACCCCGTACGTAAAATCCGGCATTGCCTTCTCCTGCATTGCGCACGCCAGGCAGCAATTGAATGGCTTTTAAAATATCCACTTCGCCCAAAAATGCAGGGATACTTTTTATTTGGGAAATAGATAAATCTATTTTTCCCATTTGTGCATTTCGAACGTTCGCATCGCGGGGTTTACTATAAACTACTACTTCGTCAAGTGATGCTGCTTTGGCTGCGAGATTAAAATCAAATGTTAGGTTGCTATCCAGGTTGAGCGTATAAATTTGTGTTTGATAAGATACATGGGAGACAGTAAGTGTATAATTTCCTTGAGGAAGGGTGAGCGAATAAAAGCCATATTGATTGCTGGAAGTCGTTTTGTTTTGGCCACTTACTGATAAGGTGGCACCAATGATCGTTTCACCGGAAGCACTGTCTTTTACATAGCCATTAAGTGTGTACCTGGATTGAGCCCCGGCAATACCTGATAAAAAAAGAAAAAAAACAATTAAGGAAGTACGCATTATAAAAATGGATGTTGACCCGGTTTAGAAATAAAAAGAAACAAACAAGAAGAAAGGATTAAAAGTTGAGGGAATCTTTTGTTTCCCCGCAGGTGAGCATACCGCTTTTATATTTAGGATGGTGCAAACCAAGGTATGGATTGCGTCTTTGCTCATCTTCCCCTGAAGGACTCAACCACAAACCAGATCCGGTATCTCCAAATGCCATAGGACATAACTGGAGAAAGACCTTTTTATCATCATACTTCAACGTACGCAAAAGGTCATACATATTTTGAGAAAGTGAATTAAATGTTTTCCTTTTTTCAGATAAATTATTCCCACTTTGCAAATTTTTTAAATCCATGGCTACATTATCTGTAAAGGAATTGGCTACCTGATCAATGGAATCTTTTTCCTTATTTTCTAATCTCATTGCCTCCAAATCTGATTCAAATTGCTTTGCTTTTGTATTTAGGGTTGTACTATCCCAACCTACAAACGCCTCAGATAATCCATAATAATCTGTAACTATTTTATTGACTGATAGATTAAAAGCCGGGGAATGTTTGCTAACCTTCATCGCTTGTAATGTGGATTTTTCTACGTCCGGCTTGGGTTTGCCTTTATAAATATACCAGATCG
>JBDSBL010000080.1:0-4946 GCA_039921625.1 Chitinophagaceae bacterium | reverse complement strand
ATGGGTGGTTGACCTCTATTTCATCCGGCATAGGCACCTCTGTATTTGTTTTTTTATAAATAGGCATTGGTGCTTTCCATTTTCTCAATTGAGTAGAAAGTAAAGCAGACAGTTCTTTTACCTTTTCAGGATACTTTGTTGCCACGTTATGTGCTTCTCCAATGTCGGTCTGTATTTGGTACAACTCTTTGCTGCCATCCCGCATATTATAAATTAATTTCCAGCTTCCTTTTCGGATAGCTGATTTGTAGTTAATACCAGGGCCATCATCAGGTTGCCATTTATTGGGAAAATGCCATATTAAATTCCTGTTACTATCGGTTAACGCAGCATTTTTTAAAAATGGAACAAAGCTTTTTCCATCAACTGTTTGATCTGTTTTATACTTTTTTAATCCTGCCATTTCAAGGATGGTTGGAAAAAAATCTTCTATTAAAAGATACTGCGGGCACACCGATCCTTCTTTTACTACACCTGGCCATTTTACCAGCATTGGTTCTCTAATGCCACCTTCATATACCGAACCTTTTCCGGCTCTTAAAGGTTCGTTTTGAGTATGTGGTTTTCCTCCTCTTGGTGGTGCATAACTCAAGCCTCCATTATCACTCATAAAAATAATGATCGTATTTTTTTCAATGTTTTTTCGTTTTAGAAAGTCCATAATATCTCCGAGGCTTTTATCCATTCCCTCAATCATACTTGCATACCGGGCTTCCTCTATATCCAGCCCAGCGTCTATGTATTTTTGGTAAAAACGTTTATCCGCCTGCAATGGAACGTGCACCGCATAGTGCGCCATATTCAAATAAAATGGTTGCCCATTCTGTACCTGATTTTCTATTGCTTTAATGGCTTCCAATGTCAGGGCTTCTGTTAAAAAAGTATCCTTTCCAAAGTATTCTTCCAGATCTGGAACCGCCTGCACACTCGCTTTGCCAACAATGTTTCCATAATTTTCCTGCCCCAGATAACTTTGTGGATGGCCGGCTGCATGCCCGGCAATGTTGACCATAAATCCTAGATTATACGGATTAGATCCTGGCATTCCCATCGGTCCCCAATGAGCCTTACCTACATGTATGGTAAAATAACCTGCCTCTTTTAAGAGTTGAGGAAAGGGGGTGGCGTATACTGTATTTTCTTGTCCCTTTGCAGCACTTAATCCATTGACTTTCCAAGGTGCCGCTTTCATTTGGTCATCAGCATTGTCGGTACTGTTGTTTTTCCAGGGCGATGTCCAATTGGTAACCCCGTGATGTGCCGCATTCATACCAGTAAGCAAACTAACCCTCGTGGGAGTGCAAACCGGAGCTGCATAAGCAGCTGTGAATTTTTGCCCTTCCCTGGCCAGTCGCTCCATATTGGGTGTATGGTATTTTTTATTTAAGGCCATAGCACTATCACCAAACGGCACCGAGGTATCCATCCATCCCATATCATCTACCAAAAAAAGAATGATGTTTGGTTTTTGCTTTTGGCTAGTAGCCTGTAGCATGCAAATGGAAAAACAAAAAAGGAAAAAATAACGCATGGTAGATTGTTATAAAATAAATGACCTGATTTTAATTCCAATTGAATAATAGGTACTTACTTTTTTATAATTGTTCATGCGGATTTTTTCGAAAACAGTACTATTAAAAAGTAAATTCTATACCTAATAGCGAAACAACTATTGATCGGCTTCTGTCCAGTAAAATGATTTTTGAGTAGCTACAAAACCTGTTGGACGCACCACGGTAATCACTCCTTTTCCATTATACAAATCATCCACTTCAAAATTAATTTTCTCTCCTGGATGTATATCCGGTAAGAGGTATCCTCTGGCGTTTTTATAATCACCGGTACTGTCTGTGAGGTAAAGTGTGTACCCTTTTACAATATGCTGCGGAAGGCCAACGCTTCCAAAAATGGCCACGTTTAATTTTCCTTTTTTCCATTGAGCCAATCCCTGCACTTCAAGCGGAGAAGATAGTTCCCTTAATACTTTCATGGATGGCTTTGCATTACCGTACATATCATATACACCATGCACTCTTCTTCTGAATTTATCATTTTCTGAAGTGCCGGGATAATGGGTACGGTAGTCCGTAAGATCAAAATAAATAGCTCCTTCTACATAAGGTTTCGATTCATAAATAGCCATGTGATAAATAAGGTCCTCTACCCTTCTGGCATCGCCTCCTTTAAAGTTGGGCTCGCACAATCCAAATTCAGAAATGAAAAATGGTTTGTCGGGATAAGAAAGATGAACGCTGTCCAGGTAATTATGAATCTTACCGGTAGGGATACTCCACCAACTTCCACCGTATTCGTTCATCATTAAATAATCTCCATCAGCCGCAGCATCAGGAACAAATTTTAGATTGTTGTAAAAACTAGTGGTCAATGTATTGCTTACGTAGGCTACATTTCTTGAAGGATCAAGGCTTCTGCCTTTCGCTATCAGATCACTGATCATTTGTTTCATGTCCTTATCGCGGCCACGCAATTCATTGCCTACTCCCCATGAAAATATACTTGGGTGATTGTACAGATTGCGCACCATCGTTTCCAGTTGTTTCATTGCAATGGAGCGGATCGTTTCATTAGCGGGAGTTTCCGGTCCCCAAAGAGGCACCTCTTGTTGCACAATGATTCCATTACGATCGCAAAAATCATAAAACACATCTCCTTGCTGAAAATGTTGGCGGCTAAAAATAGCATTCACATCTTTCATTAATTTTCCCTGGCTCATGATTACAGAATCTGTTTCTGCAAAGCCATAATCCGGATTGGAACCGGCAGTCCATTCTACTCCCATTAATTTTATCCGTTCGCCATTTAAAAAGGTTTGACCTTTTTCAAATTTTATTTCGCGAAAGCCCACTGCCGTACTTATTTTATCATAAGCCCGGTTGTTTTTTACGAGCGTCACATCAATGCGATACAAATTTGGAAAATCAAAATGCCATGGATTTATCTTTAATAAATCAAGATCAACGGTGGCTTCATTATTTTCCCATTTAGGTGAGGCTACTTTATAATAAACTATTTTTTTAGTGGGCTGATTTTCTTCCGTGATGGTGATTCCAATTTTTACATTTGAAACCATCGCATCAAAACCAACCTTAATTTTCAATTTTCCAGAGCTGTCTTTTAAATTAATAGAAGGACTTGCGTGCAGGTAAGTTGCAGCAGGTTTTCCGGTTACTATCAAGGCTACAGGTCGTATAATGCCGCCATCATTGGGCCAGTCAAAGGAACTGCCAAAAGGAACTTTTGTTTTTCCATAATCATTGTTTACGGCAACGGTAATTACGTTGTCTTTCCCGTAGTTCACCAACCCATTGAGGTTTACAAAAAACTTATCGAAACCATCTCCAATGTTTTCTGCTACTTTTTTTCCATTGATGTAGATGTAAGCTGTATGATTAACAGCACCAAATTGCAATACTACATTTTTGCCCTTCCATTGAGCCGGAATAGCCAGCTTTTTCTGATACCATCCCCAGCCATAATGATTTTGAGAAACTGCTTCAATGTTCCAGGTATGTGGCAGCACAACTATTTTGGCGTTCTCTATATTTTTCTCAAACCATTTATTGGCCACACCCTCTCCCTTTATATCTAGCGAAAATTGCCAGCCGTTATTTAATGCGATGGTATCTCTCTGAGCCCAAAGTGAAGGCGTGGAAATAAAGAACATTAAAATAAAAAACCAGGAAAATTTACTCATGAGATTAATTTTTGGATATATAAATCGAGGCGGTTTACTTTTTGATAGTAATATGAAAAATTTATTATGGCAACTACTTTTAAAGTGGGCGATCATGTAAGCTGGAACTCAGAGGCAGGGCATATATCTGGCAAAATAATTAAAAAGCATATTAAGGATTTTGAATTTAAAGGATATACCCATCATGCTTCAAAAGACGAACCGCAGTTTGAAGTTAAAAGCGATAAAACAGATCATATTGCGGCTCATAAAGACACCGCATTAAAAAAGATTGCGGGATAAAAAGGGTGCCGCAACGGACACCCTTTTTATTTTTTAATTCACTACTATCTCATCAGCAAAGATCCATCCTGGCTTGCCCTCACCCGGGTGACCTGCAGGTGCCAATCCATTCTTTGCCGTTACTCTTACGTACCTGCTGTTTCTTGGTATAAATGTGGTGGTGAAATCTTTTTTCACAGTCATTTCATTTGGTGAAATAGTGTTGGTAATAGTTCCAACCTCTGTAAAGTTTTTTCCATCATCCGATACTTCAAACTTTACCCATTTTGGTAAAAATATCCAATCGCGGTTTTGCTGTAGGGTGCCTAGCGTAATAGTTGATATAGATTTTTCAACTCCTAAATCTATTGTAGCTACCAGGTCAACACCAGAGAAACCATGGTAATATTTACCTACAGCTTCCGTACCTCTTACTCCATCGGTTAATGTGTTGGGACCATCGGCCGGGTAATACCTGCTGTATGGGTTTGCGTATTGCACGGCCCTTCCAATAGCCTTGTGCATAGAAAAAGATTGTTGCGCCGGTTTCATTCCCATTACCTGTCCATCCACCACCGTTACTGCTTTTAAATTAATGGATGAATCAATGAGTATAGGAGTTGTATATTTTGTAGATCCTGTATTAGGATCTGTGCCATCTGTAGTGTAATAAATTTCTCCATTTAATGCCTCTGTAGCAAGAGTAGCAGAAAGCTTACCACCCGCCGAAGAAGGCTTTACCGCCACTTTAAAATTTCCTTTGCTATAATGATATCCCTTTTGATCAAACCCTCTGAAATGATATTTTAATCTTTGGCTAAAGCCTGTCCAATCTCTTGATTCTTTCGGGCTCCAAACAACCTCCGCCAGGGCCAGCATACGTGGCAGCACCATGTACTCCACCTGCTCTACGGTCGTGATGTATTCGGTCCACAAATTAGCCTGCGCTCCCATTACATATTTTGCCTGT
>JBDSBL010000079.1:0-10996 GCA_039921625.1 Chitinophagaceae bacterium | reverse complement strand
AGCACAATATCCATCACAGAAATGGGGAACGTAACATGATACTGTTGCGACAATACTGCTCTCTTTTGTGCCAGGCCCTTTTTATTGATGGAGGCAAGTTGCAAACCGTTTAGATAAACATGGCCAGTGGATGGTTTTTGATTACCAGCCAATATTTTCAGCAAGGTAGATTTGCCCGCTCCATTAGCTCCCATCACCACATGAAACTTTCCTGCTTCAAAATCAACTGATGTTTCTGATAATAGAAATTTATTGCCCACCTTCCAGGAAATGTTTTCGGCCTTAAGCATAAAAACCTCCTTCCCGGTTATTTTTAAAACGAAATAATAACCATAAAAAAACGGGAGCTCCAACAAAGGCCGTAATGATACCAATTGGCATTTCCGCAGGAGCAATGATCACCCGGCAAATCATATCAGTGAGTATCATAATAATAGCTCCTAACAAAGCAGATCCAATTATCAGATACCGATTATCAGAACCTCTTAATAAACGCAGCAGGTGCGGAATGATTAGCCCAATAAAAGCAATTATGCCCACCATGGAAGTGGCTACAGACACCAATAAGGTATTGACAAGAATAATGGAAATTTTCATCCGCTCCGTATTGACGCCAAGGTAGGCGGCCTCATCATCACCCAACTGCAAGGCATTTAATGGTTTGGCGAAACGAAGTGCCAGTACAAAACCAATTACTGTGGAAAAGGAAACAATAATAACGGCCTGCCAGTTGGCACCGGAGAGGGTCCCCAGGTTCCAAAAAGTAATGGACCGTGCCTGCGGATCGCGGGCTACGTAGGCCATAAAACCGGTAGCTCCATTGGCAATAGCATTAATGGCAATGCCTGCAAGAATCATTATGGAAATATTGACCTTATTGAGGGAGGCAGAGAAATAATATACCAATAAAGTAGCTACCAATCCACCGGCAAAAGCAGCAGCAGGCATCAGTAATTCACCCAAAATAGAAACCGAATGAAGCATAAGACTATTACCAAATACAATGATCATAGCGGCGCCTAAGGCAGAACCGGCGGACGTTCCAATAAGTCCTGGTTCTACTATTGGATTTCTAAAAAGTGATTGCATTAATGCTCCGGAAACAGACAAAGAAGCTCCTACCAACACACATAAAAAAGTGCGGGGCAACCTTATGCCAAAAAAAAGTCCTTCATGAATTGCATTAATAGAACCAGATACCTTAAAACCTAAACGATGTTTTACGAGATCTATAATTTCAACAAATGAAAGATCTACCGCCCCGGTACCCGCAGAAAGAAAGATCAAAATAAGGAGCACCACAATCATTACTAAGTAAATGGAGCGGTAGGGAACCGTTTTCAGTAAGGTCATTATTTATGGATCAGTTGGGCCATTAATAAAATATTTTTCCCAGACCTTGGCCCAAAATACACAAGGTCATGCTCCTCTACCCGGTATATCTTTTTGTTTTTTGCAGCAGGTGTCAATCCAATACCTGGCAATTCTAAAAATTTTTCAACGCCGCCCACCCGGTCAAAGCCAAAATCAGTTGCTAAAATCACATCGGGCTGTGCCCGCATAATGGCTTCAGGACTAAGGTTTCTAAATGAAGAGGTGTCGGCTGCATTAATGCCGCCCGCTCTTTTGATCATTTCGTTAGCAGTGCCTTTTGTTCCCATTACAAAATATTGATTGCCCGCCCGGCCATAATGAATGATCAGCACCTTAGGTTTGGTTGTATAATTTTTTACAATGGAATCTGTTTTTGCAAGGTCAGCATCCAGTGTTGCATTTAGCCTTGTGGCTGCGGTATCCTGCCCAAATTCTTTACCCAATAAGGTGATTAAAATCTTGGTGCTGTCAATGGAAGAAGCTGCCGGGTACACTTTTATGGGAATGCCCACATTTCCTACCTGCTCCATTACATAGGGTGGTGCAATATCACCCTGATGTATGACCACCGTAGGGTCTAATGATATAATGCCTTCTGCACTCAGCATCCGATGATACCCTACCGTAGTTAGTTTGGTAGCTTCTGGTGGGTACGTGCTGGAAAGGTCTACTCCCACAATCTTATCTCCCTGGTGCAAGGCAAACATCAATTCAGTCAATTGCTTGGATACACATACGATCCTTTCCTTCCCGCCTTTTTTTGATTTGTTGGAAAAACGGCCGCAACTTATAAGTAATAGAATGCCTCCTATTAAAACAATACTTTTTTTCATATTGAAAATTAACATGAGGCAACCCTATCCGCTGCCTCATTATTTTTTAAAAATTATACTTCAAATTAATGCCTCCAAACCAGGCCGTTTTTAAAGGCGCAGGCAGGTACGCATCTGGCAACTGATTTACAAATACCATGTAATAATATTGTGTGCCCGTAAGGTTAGTAGCTCCTATGAAGGCATCTAAATCAAAGTGGCTTCCCATACTTTGCTTAATACCCATTTTACCATTTACGAGGTTGTAGCTATCTGTTTTATTCAACCCGGTTGAAGTAAAGATCATAGGGTCTCTATAAGAATAATAAGCAGTTGCATACAACCCTATTTTGGTCATCATATCTATACCTACATTGGCAGTAAGGGGAGGAACCCCGGCAACTGTTTTTCCACTGTAATCTGTTTCTACCACCGCGGTTCTTGTTCCATTTAGCGCCTGATATTTAAAATCTTTGTACTTAAATTTTGAATAGGCTGCATTGGCAAATGGCCGGATGGAAGTGATGAATGCTTTGTTTGATTGATACAAGACAAATTTCACTAAAGCTTCAATCCCTTTATTATCCTGCTTTCCACCATTTACAATATAACTATATGCCGTTGTAGTACTATTAAGTGGCACCGCTACCGAAGTCATTTTATTGGAAAAAAGGGCATTAAAAACAGCTAACTCGTAAATGAATCGATTATTAAGTACAGATCCTTTAGCTCCAGCTTCATATTGGGTGCCTTCTTCCGGTTTCAATCCTCCATTTAACATTCCGGTACCCGGAGCTCCTGTAACAAAAGGAATATAAAAATAAGCGCTTACCGGAGCTTTGTATCCCTTGCTGTAAGAGGCATACAATGAAAACTGCTTGTTGAACACCTTGTTGATGGCCAGATGAGGTGAAACCATTCCACCATACTTTGTTTTAAATGCGGAAGGCACTCGTGCTGCTGTGGCTACATAAAAACGATCCTTTAATTCAATGTTCATTGTACTTAACCCCACACCTGCCGTCACAGAAAGATCATGTGGAAAAGACAGTGTCCATTCTGTAAAAAGAGATGAAGTGCCGGTAATGGAAAATTGATTGCTGCGCATGGCCCCAATGCGGTTGTAGCCAGTCAAGTTGTTACTATCCGGTATCATGGCGTACCCAATTACCTGAGCCCGTTGCTGCTGCAGCTCCACTCCACTAATGCCACTTAATCCAGTATTAGCACCAAGAAGAAAACGGCTATTGACCGTGGACCGGAGGCCGTAATTAATAGGATTTTTATCCGTCCACCCGGCGGCAGAACTTACATTATTGCTAATGCCGGAACCAAATACGGTAGTCGTGTTTGAGATACGATCTGTAAAATTGTAGGTATGACCCACCCCTGCTCTAAAACTGATAATATTGGAGTGCGCATTATTTTTTATATAGGCAGGATTACCGGAATAATCCTTATTTATGTATTGAGTTATGGTTAATTCTCCTCCCCTTTCATCGTAACTATTACTATATCCAAAATAGGTATTGATCGCCTGCTTGTTATTGATCTGATAATCACCGGCCACATTTACAAACCTTTTAGTTGATCTATTGTGCACCATAAAACCATCCGATTTTTGATACCCGTAATTCACCAATAGCGAGGACCGGTCTGCTCCCATTTGAAAATGAGTAGTGTACCGGCGCAATCCATTACTTCCCATCATAACTTCCTGCCCCACCGATGTTTTCCCTTTCTCCGGCTTGATGGTTTTCAGGTTTACTACTCCGGCAATGGCCAGGCCATAAAGTGTGCCGGACGGGCCTTTCACGACTTCTACATTTCCTACAGATCCAAAATCAATATCATCCATCAAGGTGATCCCTTCTGCATCAGTGATAGGGATTCCATTAAAGTAAACCTTAGTGCCTTGAATATCAAAATTGCTGCTTATACCGTTGGTACCTCTCACCCCATTTCCATATCCGCGAATGTTGATTGTTTGTCCGGAGGAAACCGCCCTTCGCTGCATGGTCACTCCCGGAATGTTGGCGTTGATGGCATCGTCTAAAAACAAGCCGGTAGCTCTTTTAAGCTCCATAGTGTTCAGCTTGGCAATTGACGATGGTTGGTATAAAAGAGCTTTATTTTGCCCCGACAATGCAGTTATTTCCACTTCATTTAAAATATGGCTTGAAGGTGTGAGTAAAATGGAAAGGTCCTCATTACAGTTTTTCACTACCTGAGTTTTTGTTTCATAACCAATAAAAGAAACAGTAACCCTAATTGCCCTGCCACAGGGCACGGAAAAAGATCCATCCCCATCTGTGGAACCGGCGCTTTTGCCTCCAATAGATATGGTAGCTCCTGATAATGGATTGTTTGTTTCACCATCATACACTTTGCCCCTAATAATAGATTGAGCCTGTATCAATAATGAGCACGCAATAGCTGCGGCTATTAATAATAATTTTTTCATAACAAGAATGAGTTTATAAAGAATAAAATAATTTAAAAAGATTGTTACGCCAGTACCTGAGGGGGTGGCTGTAGCACATCCAAATTATTTTGAGGATAGCAACATAGGCACAAGGAATTGTGCCTTAAAATTTGCCCTAAATTCTCATTCAGTTCTGTAAGCTTAGAAGTAATATATAGGAGGGTGAGAAATTGTCCGGTGTTCTGCAGTTTTGTTTTGCTGGATTTATCAGTGGTTTGTTTTTTTAAAAAAGAGTGGACTAAGGCAGTTTCCTTTTTATCATCCACACAATAAATTATTGTTTTGCTTTCTATTTTTTCTGTTTTAATTACATCGTACATGCGGCCATGGTAGGTGAATTCGTCCTTCCCTTCAAAAATAAATTCGGCGGCATTATCGGTAGTATAAGTAAAGGAACTTATGGATTGGTGGTTTAGATCATTGGCCAAATACTTTCTCATTTCTTTCTTCACTTCCTGCTGGTAAATGTAAAAAGCAAAGTAAAGACCCGTGGTATGCAATAAGATGCAAACGAGTAGAAAAAACGAAGCAGTTTTTACAAAGGCGGCTCTCACGAAGAGCGAATGTACACTTCCGTTTAAAATAATAAATGAAATGGATCCTGTTTTTTACAGCTTCGTATTTATCTACTCTTTCTTTTTATTTTTAAATTTAATCCATTACTTCATTGCGATAGGTGGCATGGGAGCCGGTACCCGGTTGCTTATAGGTGGCAATGATTTCAAATAGGTAAATAAAGCACTCAGGTCATCATCAGTCATTCTGCTAATATTAGGCCACGGCATAGGAGGCAAAATATTTCTTCCATTGGGATCTCCAAGGTGCTTCCCGGTGCGGATAGTTTTTACAAAAATCTCTTCTGTCCAGGTGCCGATGCCGGTAGCAGAATCAGGCGTGAGGTTGGCAGGATATGAGATGCCCCATGGGCCCGCAAATGCAGTACCATCAAGTGACATATGACCCCAAGGGCCGGGCTTGAAATCTTCTGCACTTAAAGGGGGTAATTGCATCTGAGCGAGGTGACCGGCTAAAAGATGTGCCGAATCAAAGATGGGACCTTGTGCGGTCATTATTTTAGGTGAATGACAGTCATTACATTGACCGATTGTTGCAAGGTATTCTCCCCGGACTATTTTATTGTCCCCTTCCTTGTTGCGTGTAGCGGTCACATCCCTATTAAGGTCATTTGAGGAAGTTTCACTTTCCTGATTGCAGGCATAAAGAAGGCTAAATAATCCAATGGCGATACAGGTGGTAACTTTTGTTTTACTGAGCATATTTTTGGTTTTAGTGTGAGCAAACATAAGAGAACTCTCCACACTACAACTTCAATAAACAAGTTATAGTCCCACCATCACCCATAGTGCATTCAAAGGGATTAGAAAAAAGCGCGGGCCATTATTCCAAATTAAATAAATCGGAAGTAACTGATAAATCATGCGCCCAAGCCTTTCGTTTTCAAAAGAGGAATTAAATATAAATTGGTCAATCTTTTATTTACCAAACTATCAGAAACTCATCTGCTTCTAAGTTAAACAATTATTTAAACCATTTTACCGAGAGGTCAATTGAAACAGACCAATTTTAAAATCTTTCTTATAATACTCATCCACATAGAGGTCAGGGCACGCTGTTTGTCTTACTACCCCTAAATGAGGAGTTATGGAGTTTACAAGTGTAGTGTTGTATGATGGTGGCTTAGCGCATTATAATGTTTCAACCCTTACTGGCAGGGCTTTCAGAGCGCAACTGAAACATTTTACAGGGGATGACTATAAAGCTCCTCCCTCCTACTTTGAAGGTACAAAAGTGGGACGGCATTGGGAAGGCACCACAGGCGGTGTAGACTTGCTGGAAGATTTGGGGTATGATGTATCCCTGCATTTTTAAATTTCTTGTAATTCAAACCTTTATTGATCTTTTTTTTACCCAACTGAAATTACCCCTAACAGAGGCGACCGTGGCAAGAAAATTGAAACAAGTATCATATTAAATTAATTTAAAAGGAGGACAAAGTATGCCAACAAACACAAACCCAGAGCACAAAGAAGGACCAGTAGCCACAGCTATCGAAGAGCAAACTGCAAAAATTCCTTCTGATGTATTTCTATGGGCCGCATTAGGCTCCATGGCTATTTCCCTGACATTACAAATAATGGGAAAAAAGAAAGAAAGTCTTTTTATTGGCCAATGGCCAGCACCATTTCTGTTATTAGGTCTTTACAACAAAATAGTAAAGCTTGAAGGACACGATTAAAAAAAAGTAATTATAAAAAAAACCGAAGCACTATTGTTTCGGTTTTTTTGTTTGGTAGAAAAATTCTTTCTTTTTGGTGATTTACCTTATTTGCCTCACAAGTTTCGTAAAGAAATTAGGCTTAGATATGGAATACTTATCTAATCATTTTTTAAAAAGCAACAACCTTTTTTTCAGCACTACTTTCCTTTGCTTTTTCAATAATCCGGATTACTTCAAGGGCATCTTCTGCCGTTACCGGCATTTCTAAATTTTGTGTAATGGCATTATAAACACCGGAATAATAATCGCCGTAATTACCCCGCAATGAATTAATCTTTTTCTTAATAATCTCCCCGTTTTTTTCAGTGTGTACATACCCTCGTTCGGCTAAAGATTCTTTTCCCCATCCCTTACCACCGGGGGTTTCACCCATTTGCAAGGCAATTTCCTGCACATCTGTTTTTGGTTTTAAAAATGAACCTTTTGTACCATGAATCACATAGCCGGGAACGGATTGACGGACTAGATAACTGCATTTTAGCCGCACTCTTTTATCACTATAATAAAGTAACAATTCAAAATAATCATCCACTAAAGAATAAGGACGAATATTAGTGATATCAGCAAAAATGGCCTCCGGCTTACCAAACAATTGAAGGGCCTGATCTATTAAATGTGATCCAAGATCATACAAGGCTCCGGTACCCGGGCCAGGAGTTTCTTTGTGAATTTTTGGACTTAATTGTTCTTTAAACCGGTCGTAATGAATTTCGGCTTCCACCACCTTTCCCAACCAACCCTGTTCTATAATTTTCTTTACCGTTTTATAATCACTATCATATCGACGGTTTTGGTACACACTGATTTTTTTCTTTTGTTTTTTAGCCAATGCAATCAACTCTTCGCCCTCTTTAACGGTAGTTGTAAACGGCTTTTCCACTATCACATGTTTGCCCGCAAGCAGTGCTTTTTTAGCAAAATCAAAATGAGTATAATTGGGTGTATTGACTACTACAAGGTCAATGGATGTATCTGCTAACAAAGCTTCGTAAGTATCAAAACTTTTGACACCTACGTAGGTTTTACTGATTAATTTTTTACTTCGCTCCCAGGCGCCGTATAAGCAGAAGTGGTGATCTGCCTTAATGAACGGAGCATGAAAAACCCGTCCTGACATGCCAAAAGAACAAAGTGCCGTATTGATAACTGTAGCCATAAAATTAATTTCTTACCATAATCCCTACCAATAATAAGTGGCTGTATAATGAATGAAAATCGCTTAGCCGGCCGTTCTTAATCAACGTCATTCTGTTAGGAAGGCTATTACTTTTTTTGCTTGGCAGAAACAAACTTTTGAAGCACCGCCTCCATTTCCTTTCTTATTTCTTCATTGCACAAATTACCAATGCTGCCTTCGTGAGTATGATGCAACGACTGACTTGCATCAAATAAAAATGTCCCTTTTTCAATTTCATTTCCAACCTGCTGGTAAGCTTCGCGAAAAGGAATTCCTTTATTAACTAAATTATTTACAGCCTCTACACTAAAGAGATATTTGTACTTCTCATCTCTTAAAATATCGCTTTTTACTTCCATGTTTTCCAACATCAACCGGGCAAGTTGGAGGCAGGCTTTTAATTCTTCAATAGCTGGAAATAATATTTCTTTTGTTAGCTGCAGATCGCGGTGATAGCCTGATGGCAAATTATTTATTAATATGGTTAACTCGTTGGGTACCGATTGGATGCGATTGCATTTAGCACGGATCAACTCAAATACATCCGGATTTTTTTTGTGAGGCATTATGCTACTGCCGGTAGTGAGCGAAGACGGAAAAGAAATAAAACCAAAATTCTGATTGAGGTAAAGGCAGCAATCCATTGAAAATTTACTGAGCGTTGCGGCAATAGAACTCAGGCCCATGGCTGCTATTTTTTCCGTTTTTCCACGCGTCATTTGTGCATAAACAGAATTATAATTTAAAGTATTAAAATTCAATAATTCAGTTGTCAATGATCTGTTCAATGGAAAAGAAGAACCATAGCCCGCACCGCTTCCCAATGGATTTTTATTGGCCACAGCATAAGATGCAGCCAGTACCTCCAGGTCATCAACCAAGCTTTCTGCATAAGCACCTAACCATAAACCAAAGGAAGAGGGCATGGCAATTTGAAGATGTGTATAGCCAGGGAGCAAGTCATTCTTAAACTTTTCTGATTGCTTAAGAAGTAAATCAAAAAAGACTTTACTTTCTTCTTTTACCTGTAACAATGCTGTACGCAAATACAATTTAATATCCACTGCTACCTGATCATTGCGGCTGCGCCCGCTATGTATTTTTTTTCCGATATCTCCAATACGCTCCGTGAGCAAAAATTCTATTTGTGAATGCACATCTTCCACGTCATCCTTTATAGTAAAATTTCCATCCTCAATTTCTTTCTTGATTTGTTGTAAAGCAGCAAGGGCCATCTGCACTTCTCCCACTTCCATTAATCCCACCTCGCCCAGCATGGTAAGGTGTGCCATAGATCCTTCTACATCATATTGGGCTAATAGCAAATCAAATTCTTTATCACGCCCAACAGTAAATTGTTCTACTAATGCAGATACTGATGTTGTTTCTTTTTGCCACAGTTTCATAATATATACTTAAGCCAAAAGTCTCTATTTAATGATGTTCTAAAAACCAATTTTAAACAGGTCTTTTATAGCATTTATAAAATTTTATTTAATAATTGAATATAAGTTTTGATTCCATTTTTTATTTCATCCACAAAAATAAATTCGTTTGCCGAATGGCTTCGGGCTGAATCTCCAGGCCCTATCTTCAAAGCCGGGAAAGGCATTAATGCTTTGTCTGACGTAGTGGGAGAACCATAATACGTTAAGCCCAAATTATGACCTGCTTTCACTATTGGATGGTCTAATGAAATCATGGTGGAGCGCATCCGGGTACTCCTTGGCACCACGTCACTTTTTACATTATGTTTTATCGTATTCATTACATCTTCAAATGTGTACAATTCATTCACCCGCACATCTACTACAAAACGACAGGTGGCAGGAACCACATTGTGGGCCTTGTTTTCGGTTTCTATTACGGTTACACTCATTTTTACCGCACCCAATAATGAGGATACTTTTTCAAACTGATAATTATTGAGCCAAATAATATCTTCAATTGCTTTGTTAATGGCATTCACTCCTTCATTGCGCGCCGCATGGCCTGGGCTTCCTTGTGCCACAGCATCCAGCACCAGCAAACCTCTTTCTGCCACTGCCATTTGAAGCAAGGTTGGTTCGCCTACCAATGCAAAATCAATAGGAGGCAAAAAAGAAATTAGGTATTCGATACCATCCTTACCAGATATTTCTTCTTCCGCCGTAGCGGCTAATACAAGGTTGTACGCCAGATCTTCCCGATCATAAAAATGCACAAAGGTAGCTATCAGTGCCACCAGGCAACCACCGGCATCATTACTTCCAAGACCATACAATTTGCCCTCTTCTATTTCTGGCAAATATGGATTTTTGGTGTAACCAGAATTAGGTTTTACGGTATCGTGGTGTGAGTTAAGCAATATGGATGGCTTTGCTTTATTGAAGTATTTGTTGGTGCAAAAAATGTTGTTCTTTATTCTCTTTGCAGCCATATGTCGGGCTGATAAAAAATTAAAAATGATAGAAGCTGTTTGTTCTTCTTCTTTACTAAAGGAAGGAGTTGCAATTAATTCTTTTAGTAAATCAATGGCCGCAAGCGCAATAGGATCCATGGATAATTGGCTACTCATTTGAGATGGTTGTTCCGGAATTACCTTCCATTAATTTCTTAAGTTTTTCTGCCTTGCCAATAACTACTTTTTTTACTCCCTGCCTCAAAGCCAAAAAGGCATTATCCAATTTAGGAATCATGCCCGCAAAAATTAAATTGTTGCTTTTTAATTCATTGTATCGTTCTTCATTTAACGTTTTAATTACTGAATCTTCATCCGTTAGGTCAAGCAGCACCCCTTCTTTTTCAAAAGAATAAATAAGGTACGTATCATAAGTTGCAGACATTGCTTTCGCTATTTCCTGCGCCAT
>JBDSBL010000078.1:0-30801 GCA_039921625.1 Chitinophagaceae bacterium | reverse complement strand
CGTTTTATCGTCTCTTGTTTCACCGGCACGCTGCACACCAAAACGATTGCCACCACCACCGGGGCGGCTAGTACCGCCGGTTGGCTGACCGGGTCTGGCTTTATTATCACTTCTTTGAAAACGATTGCCTCCCGCTTGAGTGGTTCCCGGTTTATTTATAGTAATACCTGGTCGGTTTTGTGAGCCTTGCGTAGGAGTAGGAGCACCTTCCTTTTTTTCAATGGGAATACGTTTGCGTTTGCGCCTTTCATCCGTTTTTGGCCGGGTATCATTATCCACCGGCAAATCTATTTTACCTAATATTTTGGGTCCTTCCAGCTTTTCTGCTTTGATGTTTTCAATCAACAGCTCGCTATCTTCTTCCTGTGAAGTTGGGGCCTCTTCCACTTCTGCAACAGGTGTTGCTATTTCTTCCGCTACAGGCTGCTCTATTAAAGGAGCTACTTCCTCAGCAGTTTCTTGTGGAGCAATTTCTTCTATTACTGGTTCTGGCTTCGGTACTTCTACTTTAGGTTTCTTTGGCCCCTTTTTAGGTCGGGTGGAAGAATCTATAGCTGAAAGATCAATCTTATCAAGCACTTTAGGGCTTTCTAATTCCGGCGCGTCTATTTTTACTATCTCAGGTTGCTCTGGTGGAGTAGGCTCTACTACCGGCTCCGGGATTGGCTCTGGCTCTATTACCGGTTCTGGCTGAATTGGTTCTGGGGTAGGTGCTGGAACTGGCTCCGGCTCTGGTATAATTTCCTGCACAGGTGGCACTATCTCTTCTACAGGAGCAGGCTCTTCTTTCTTTATTACTTTACGCTCGTCTTTGCGGAAAATAATTTCCTCTTCATCTCTTTTTTTCCTTGTTTCAGGCGCCACATTTTTCGGCAAGTCTATCTGCACGCTTTTTTGCTTGGCTACTTTATCTCCCTGAAATTCCGTTTGCAAAGCACGGTACATATCCTCCGTAAGTTTAGCGGTGGGTTTCAGTTCATCTTTGTCAAACCCTTTTCCTACCAAAAAATCTACAAGGGTATCCTTACCGATGTTGAATTCCTTAGCGGCTGCCATTAACCTTGGTGTTATTACTTCTGCCATAATAAGCCTATCCCTTATTTCCTATTCTGTATGTAAGGAAGGTCGGGCATTTTTTTAATTATTTACCTTTTAGTTGAGTGCCTCTTCTTCCCCTATTTATCATTTTTAGTTTTGCTGTAATAATGATAATAGGTGTTGAAAAGCGTTTTATTCTTTTTCAAATTCTGCCTGCAACACTTTGCGCACATCTGCGATCGTTTCTTTTTCCAGATCCGTTCTGCGTTCTAATTCTTCTGCACTTAATTCCAATACACTACGGGCGGTATCGCAACCAATGCGTTTAAATGCATCAATTACCCAATCTTCTATTTCATCGCTAAATTCTTCGAGGTCAATATCGAACTCTTCTACCTCGCCTTCATTATCTCTATATACATCTATTTCGTAGCCGGTTAATTCACAGGCTAATTTAATATTGACACCGCGGCGGCCAATGGCCAATGATACCTGATCCGGCTTTAGATAAACCGAGGCATGCATTGTTTCTCCATCCAATTCCATGGAGGTAATCTTAGCAGGTGTAAGTGATCGCTGAATTAATAGTTGTATGTTATTTGTCCAGTTGATTACATCAATATTCTCATTTTTCAACTCACGCACAATGCCATGGATCCGACTACCTTTCATACCTACGCAGGCTCCTACCGGATCAATACGATCGTCGTATGACTCTACGGCTACCTTAGCACGCTCACCCGGATCACGCACAATCTTTTTAATAACAATCAACCCATCAAATATTTCCGGCACTTCTATTTCCAAAAGCTTTGCCAGAAACTCCGGCGCCGTGCGGGAAAGAATAATGACCGGACTGTTATTTTTAAGATCTACTTTTTTAACTACTGCCCTTGTATTTTCTCCTTTTTTGAAAAAATCCTGTGGGATTTGTTCGCTTTTTGGAAGAATCAATTCATTACCTTCTTCATCTAGGAGCAGAATTTCTTTTTTCCATACCTGATATATTTCGGCAGTAATGATCTCACCAATGCGGTCTTCGTATTTTTTAGCTAGTACGTTCTTTTTCAGATCAGATATGCGACTAGCAAGTGTTTGCTTGGCGGCCAATATAGCGCGCCGTCCAAAATCTACAAGATTTACTTCTTCGTACAGTTCTTCACCTACCTGATAATCGGGTTCTATTTTGATGGCATCGCTGTATTCAATTTCTTCATTGGTTTGATAAATATCTCCGTCATCTACTATGGTGCGGCGACGAAAAATCTCCAAGTCACCTTTTTCTGCATTTACAATAACATCAAAGTTTTCATCACTGCCATATTTTTTGCGCAGCAATGTTTTAAATACATCTTCTACTACACGCATTAAGGTAGGACGGTCAATATTTTCAGCATCTTTAAATTCCTGAAATGCTTCTATAAGATTGATACTAGCCATACAATTTTTGGGTTTACTATTTTAGATGAGCGCTTTTGTAGGCACTCTGCTAAAATTTAATTTGAATTTTGGTACTTTTTATATGATCAAATAAAATGGATTCCTGTTTTGTTTCCTTTGCTTTTCCTTTTCCAGTTTCGTATTCTATCACAATCCCATCTTCTGTAGCTTCCAATAATTTGCCTTCCTTGGTAGTAGCATCTACAAGCAAAATGTCAACAAAGCGGCCAAGATTCTTTTTATATTGACGGTGAATTTTTAATGGTTCATCTAACCCGGGCGATGATACTTCTAAAGAGAAATCACCTGTTGGAAATAAAGGACTTTCTTCCAATTGCCGGTATAGCTTACGATTATAATTTACCAATGCCGATATACTAACTCCTTCATCAGCATCTACAAACACTTTTACATTGTTGGTAGGCTTAATGCGCACCTCTACTAAAAAATGTGTGGGATGCTCTTGAAGCAATCCGGCAATCATTTCTTTTATTGTATCTATATGTGTTTCTGTTTGCATCGTAAAAAAGAAGAAGGGAACGCTTATCGTTCCCTTCTTTTATCCATTGCTGCTGCAAATGTACGGATAACGTTAATTATCTACCAAATTATCCTCTATATAATTGCATTATTTAACTTTGATATTACAATGCTTTTATTCCTATTTTTTATTTTCCTCGCCTATTTGTTGTACCGCCTGGTATTCCAATTTATTCTGCCCATTTACAGAACCACGCGGCAGGTGAAAAAAAGCTTTCGTGAAATGCACGAAAAAATGAATGGGCAATATGGAGGCACGCAGGCAGAAGCTGCAGACCCAAGGGCAAATCAGACCCATACAAAAGCCGGAGATTATATTGACTTTGAAGAAGTGAAGGACTAATAAGGTAATTCCCTATTTTTGCCGTCCAATAAATTTTTAGCTGCTATGCAGTTAGGACCCTTAGCTCAGATGGTTAGAGCATCTGACTCATAATCAGAGGGTCGTAGGTTCAAATCCTACAGGGTCCACTTGATAATAAAAAAGGGTAAGAACACAATGGTTCTTACCCTTTTTTATTTGATTTTATTTTCTCATTATTACTTAATAGTATATCTAAATCCTGTATAAATTAACCTGCCACTTACCGGGCCCCATACAAGAGAGGCATCAAACAAATTGCCAAAGGGCCGATCAGCCGCAACGATGGCATTTTTTTGAAAATAATTGGTTAGGTTTTCTCCTCCCACATAAAAATCAAACAACTTCATTTTGCCAATGCTTTTACTTACCTGTGCATTCATAGTTATATAAGAAGGTGAGTATTTATCCAATTTATACCCTGTAGGATTGGCATCTGTAGCGGGTATTCTTTTGCTGCCGGTTAGGTTGACGGTATAGTCGAATTTCCATCCACTTAAATCATAGGCAAGATTTGTAAATGCCCGGTGCCTGGCAGTAAAAGGCTTTTCTAAAAGTTGATTGCTGTAAGTTGTTTTTACATCAAAAAACCGATAGGCCAACCGCACTTCCAATTTGGGTACCGGAATAAAATTCATCTCTGTTTGAAAACTATTGGAATACGATTTCCCTACCAGGTTGTAAAACGTTACAGTTCTTGCATCTTCCAAATCAACAATGACCTGATTGGTAAAATCATTGCGATAAAAATCAACACCTGCTGAAGCTTCCCTATTAAATAAATGAAACTTTTGATCTACACTGATGCCTTTATTCCACGCTACTTCCGGCAATAAACCATAAGCTTTTCCAGCAGTAGCAGTTAAGATACTAATGGTTCTTGAGCTTACCAGCACTCCCATATTTTCTGCAAAGATATCAGCCGTTCTTTGTCCTCTGCCAACGCTTGCACGAAGGGTGGTGTTAGTAACCGGAGCATACCGGATATTGAACCTGGGGGTGGCAAACCAACCATACAAACTATTGTGGTCTGCCCGAAGGCCTGCTACTACATTCAACTTTTCATTGGGTGTAAAAGTATATTCTGTAAACGCACCGGGCACTACTTCTGTACGGTTGTAAGGAGTAGCATTTAGTTGCTCTTGGTACCCATCATATAAAAAACTAAGTCCGGTTTTAAACTGATGTACTTCAGATCCTATTTGTGATTGGTAAATAAGGTTTGAATAAAAGTTTTTTTGCCTTGCATCATACCTTTTTACCCCAAAATAAGAATCCTGATTATGATCATAAGCAGATAACTGAAGGCCAATACTTTTGTGCATTTTTTCAGGGAACACATATCCTATTTTTCCAAATGCTTCATAGCGTTTTGTATTGATCCCCAAGCCGTAAGAGGAGGTAGAAAATTTGTCTGCAGAAGGGTTAAAAGATACTTGGCCTCCTACCTTATTATCCAATAATACTTTTACACCAAACTGAGTCATTAACCCATTATCACCAAGGTACTGCCACCGGTGCACTCCACTAAATTGGTTGCCCGTAGGCAGGTCTCTGAAACCATCTTTATTGAAGTCTTGTTTGGTGTACAGAAAGTCATTGTGCAATAATAAACCAGTAGCCCATTTACTATTTAATTTATGAGCCCAATTCAAATTCACATCTGTTTTGCCCATGGTGTTCACATACCCATTCAGGTATAGCTTTTCGCTTGTCTGAGGTTTTCTCAATTCTACATTTATCTGTCCGGCTATACTTTCAAATCCATTCACCACAGATCCGGTTCCTTTTATTAGCTGAATAGATTCAACCCAGGGACCTGCAATGCTATTCAACCCTAAGTGAGTGGCGATGCCGCGGGGACCCGGAAGGTTTTCAACTGTTAATTGAGAATAGATTCCAGATAGTCCTAAAAGTTGAATTTGCTTGGCACCTGTAGCGGCATCACTATAAGATACATCCACGGAAGGATTGGTTTCAAAGCTTTCGCTCAGGTTGCAACAGGCAGCTTTTAAAAGTTCTTTTTTAGTAATAACGGCGGTACGAAATGGACTGTATGCATTGATATATGTAGAGCGGCTTCTAGCTGTAACGGTCACACCTGCCAAGCTTTCTTTTTTACTTAATGCTATTTGAATATCATGCATATCTCCTACCGAAATAGTATCGGTTTTAAAACCTGAATAACTTACTACCAACTGCGCAGCAGATTCCTGCTTGGGCAGAAGAAATTCACCATGAGTATTAGTAACCGTACCGTGCTTTGTACCAGCCCAGGATAAGCTAGCTCCGGCCAATGGATTAGCCTGCCCATTAGCATTTTCAACTACTATTCCTTTGATTACATTTTCATGTTCCGTCGTATCTGATTCCCTAGCGCTTTCATCAGTCATTTCCCGATAATGACAGCAATCCGGTAACGCATTATATACCTTATCCTTTGCTTTCTCCAATTCTGTATCATGCCCTACTGAAGCTACTGTATGATGAAGTTGGGTAAGGGAAATAATGGATGGATTATAGTTCACGGTAAGCATCTTGGTTGCTACATTCCAGGAAGCCGTTTTAATGCCTTTTATTTTTAAAGATTTTTGAATACGCTGCGTGCATTGAATGCACACGCCGGACACATGAAAAGAGGTTGTGGTGTCCGTTGAGATGGATTGTGCCCCGGCCGAAAAGCTTAAAATGCTTACCAGCACCAAGCTGAAAAATTTTATTAATTGCATACAATTTATTTGATGATTGAAACAAGAGTTGCTTTAAAACAAATACTTGTTCTTATCAAATTCTGTAATGGCAATAAAGATGATTTAAGTTTTTGTAAAAAGAAGGAGGAGCAAAAACTTCTGGAAATTCCTTCTTAGGTTCAATAGAAGAAAAAACGTAAAAGAGAGGTTGTTTATTAAGTACTGCGTAAGATGGAAATGAAAATTGGAATACAGTGGCCGCAGTTTGTTCCGTTTTTATTTTAAAGTGAATTTGCTTGCTGTCGCAGCAAGGTTTGCTTCCCATTTGGTGCGACGCATGACTGCCACAAAAATTTTCTTGTGGCTGCGCAAAATCAACACTCTTCAACTTGCCACAACAGTACTGGAAACTAACGCTCACCCCAAAGGAGGAAGTAGCGTACACCAGCAACAGTAATATGACCCCAATTTTTTTCATCTTGCTGTGCAAAGCTAAATGTTAAATGCAAAGAGCTGCGATGATTCACCTCTGTTTCTTTGTTAAATCACTTTATAAACATTATTCCTACCTAAAGGATTATTGATTAATAACATTAAAATCCTTAAATATTGCCGTTTGTTCTTCCGATCCTTTGGCTACTAATCCTACCCGCACGGCACGATCACAAGGAAGCAAAAAGCCGCCAACAATTCTTTGTTTATTAAGCAAATCAAACTTCTTTTCTTTACGACCATATAAAAACTGAATGTCTTTACCCCTGCCTGCTTGAATGGCAAGCCTTATGAATTTTGCAGATAAATTAATTTAAAGAGTTTTTTTTATTACCCTTCCGCGCAGATTTTTTTTCGTTTAATTCTTATATCCATATGGGAGTTTGCCTGCCCACGCTGTTTGCATCTACATTCCAAATGATTTCTATTTTTTATTTTTTGAATACTTCTTCTATTGGTTTTCCAATGCATCCGTTTGGCATTTGTATGTGCAACAAACCTGCAATTGTTGGTGCAATGTCCGTCATGTTTACGGGGCGGTTACTGGCACCTTGTTTAATTCCCCAACCCATCCAAAGCAGTGGAATATGGGCATCATAAGGATTCCACGATCCATGAGTGGTGCCCGTGCTGTTGGGCGCTCCACCATACCACCCTGGCTCCAAAATATAAGTGATTGGTCCGGAGCGTTTGGCATTATAGCCATTAATGATTTTCGTTTTAAGATCGCCCGGCAACGGAGCGTCATCGAGTTTGGCCACATCGGCTACGAAGGCGAAATTGGGTTTAGAACTTAAATAACGAACAATTTCTTTCCGAATGGCTTCTTCTGGCAAATTGTTTTTAGCAATCAATCGATTGTTTAGGCGTACCTGTCCATATCCCAAGCTGGTTACAATATTCTTCTGCCCAAATTTTGTTTCTAAAAAAGTATTGAGCTCGTTTTGTACGGCACTGCTATTCCAAAAACCTGCCGGTATTTTATTATCTAATAAAAAATTTGCATTGTGCCCCGCCCCATGATCAGCCGATAAAAAAACAGTATAAGATCCCTTTCCCACCTTGTCATCCAAATAATTAAATAATTCTCCCAGGTCTTTGTCAAGGCGCAGATAAGTGTCTTCTGTTTCAATGGCGTTCACTCCAAATTTATGCCCTACATAATCTGGTGCAGAAAAGCTGACAGCCAAAAAATCAGTTACTCCATTTTTCCCCAACCCTTCATGATCGATGGCTTCTTTCACCATGTCCAACGTTATGGAATTGCCATAAGGAGTGGTACGTATTATATCATAACCTCCCACCATCATACCAGAAGTTTTTATTGGAAAAGTGGACGTGGTAACGCCTGTAAATTTTCCTTCGTACCGGTTATCATCAGCCGAACTTTGTACGTAGGTTTTGATGTCGTACAAAGGATTCCAATCCATCTTCAGGTATTTTTCAGGAAGTTTTTTTGCATTAAGCGCCTTTACCCAATCGGGAAGGTCCTTCATATAGTATGTGCTGGAGATCCAATTGCCGGTGCCATTATCCAGCCAATAAGCAGCATTGGCGGTGTGGCCCGCGGGGAGTATGCTGGCCCTATCTTTTATAGCGATGCCGATAACCTTTGAACGGAAATTGGTAGCCAATTTTAATTCATCGGTGATGGTGGTTGTCAGCAAATTGCGTGGCGACATATTGCCGGCCGTGGAGGTGCCTCCCACAGTATGTTCGGTACTGTCTTCTGTACAATACATGTTTTGGCCTGTAGCTTCAATTATAAAATCATTGCCAGCAATGCCATGTATGGCAGGCACAGATCCGGTGTAGATGGTGCTGTGCCCAATAGCAGTGACAGTGGGTAGATAATCAATCATTGTGTTTTCGCAACTAAAGCCTTCGTTTAACATCCTTTTAAATCCCTGCGAACCATACCGATCGTAGTAGCGGTATAAGTAGTCCCACCGCATTTGATCCACCACAATGCCAACCACCAGTTTTGGCCGGGGTAAGGTATTTTGTTTTTGGGCAAACCCTATTGAATGACCTACCGTTATAATTATTAATAAAAATAGCGTTGCCTTTTTTACTTCCTTACTTATTATCTGTATCACGAAGCTTATGGTTTAATTGATTTCTATTTAATATAAAATGGCAAATTATTCCTTTTCTTTTTAAAGGAACCCTTTCCTTACCCACGTTAACAATGCATTATTTTGTTTGGTAAAAAATGTTTCCTTCCCTATTTGCTTAGCGTGTATTAATTTATTAGTCACATTAACAGCCATTAATATTTACGCACTTCCACTCCAGTGCCAATTTTACTCCTAAATAAAATACTTGCTTTTTGGTCGATGCAGGATGGTACACGCTTTGATACAGTAGTGCACTAAGGCCGGTTGAAACTTCCGGATGAGATACTTTATATATTCATAACATGGTAAGAAAGGAACACGAGATCTGTGATAGTGTAGTGTGGGTTGACATTGCAGACCCTACCACATTGGACATGCAAAAAATTAGCAAGGAATTCAATTTAAACAAATACATAGTCCGTGATTGCCTGGAACCCGACCACCTACCTAAGTATGATATAGTGGACGATGTGCATTTTCTTATTCTCCGTTTTTTCAGTCATGATTTTGGGCAACGCATTTCTTCCATCCAAAACATCACCAATAAGATTGCTATTTTTTTTACACAAAAATTTATAATCACCATACACAAAGTAGAAGTACATTTTTTAGATGTGATCTATAAGAATCATGTGTCCCGAGGAAAATGCTCTACTGCTGAAGTAACCATTAAAATATTACAGAATGCAGTGCAAACTTTTTACGAGCCGGCACAACGATTGATAGAGCAGGTAGATTTTTTTGAAACCAAGATCATTTTGCGGCGAGTAAATGATGACCTTATTGAGGATCTTTATTATTTAAAAAGAAGAGCCACTTTCTCCAACAAAATATTGATGCTCATGCTGGAGCCTATCAACCATATGAGCCCGGTGTATAAAGATGATGAAGCCTTGCAGGATGTACGAGATCTGCATTTGAAAATTCACACCATGTATGGCCAAATATTGGAAGATGTAAATAACCTGATGGGACTTTATATGTCTTTTGCTGCGCAAAAAACAAACGATGCCATGAAGGTGCTAACTATTTTTTCTGTCTTCTTTATGCCCATTACTTTTTTGGCAGGCTTGTATGGTATGAACTTTCAGCACATGCCGGAGCTCAGTCTAAAATGGGGCTACCCGGCAGTTATCATTTCTATGATTTTGATCACTGTTGGTATCTATTTTTGGTTTCGCAAAAAACACTGGCTATAATAAAATGGGGTAGCAAAAAAGAGAATAAAGAAGGATTGTTTTTTAATCACATACTACTGCCATAGGCTAAAAAAAAGAAGGCAGCTAAAAAGGCAACTGCGAGTACGAGGTAAATAATCAAGGTAGCATTATCGTCTTTGCTCTGAGGAAGAAATGGATTGCGCATATGTTTCATTTTAAGTAGGATAAGGATTTTCACCGCTACCTCATCAAATCCATGCCAAAAGCACCTTTTGCTAATAGAATATGGAAATAAAGTATCAATTGATGCCTCCTCTATCCACTATCTATCAATCCTGTACATTCTGAAGTATATTTCTTTTAAAATAGTTTTGTGTGTTAACATTTCATTTTCCCTGATACAAAATACATTTGCGCAATCAACTTATTTTATGAGGAAATTTTTATTGATTGCATTTGTAGTATTTGCAGGGATGGCAGCACAGGCACAAAGCGACACTACCGTAAACCGTAAGGTATTAAAGCCGGGCAATCTGCCTCGCTCCAATGATCATTTTATGTTTCAATTAGGCTATACTACCTGGAGCGGAAAGCCAGACTCTATCAATACAGGCGGTATTCCCCGCACCTTCAATGGCTATTTCCTTTTCGACTTTCCATTTAAAACAAATCCTCATTGGAGTGCGGCCATTGGCGCAGGTGTAGGTACTGACAATATTTATTTTGATAAAACAAACGTTGGTATCAAGGACCTAACCGGACAGGTACTTTTTAAAAAACTAAGTGATACGTCCTATTTTAAAAAATATAAGTTAGCTACTACATACCTGGAAGCACCACTGGAACTACGGTACAGCAGCCGCCCTGATGACAATAAGAAAAGTGTGAAAGCGGCCCTGGGAGTAAAAGTAGGAATGCTGGCCAACGCTCATACTAAGGGCAATACATTGGAAAACAAAAGTGGCAAAACCATCAATGATTATAAAGTAAAAGAATACAGCAAACAGTATTTTAATAAAAACCGTATTGCCGCTACAGGTCGCATTGGCTATGGTCATTTTAGCTTGTTTGGCACTTATTCACTTACTACTTTATTCAAAGAAGGCTTAGGACCAACCGTACGACCAATAACCGTAGGCTTGGCATTAAGTGGATTGTAAATATTTAATTTCTTACATGTTAGTGATAAAAGCGACCAGATAACGGTTCGCTTTTTTTATTTTTATAGATAAGACAAAAAGAATGATCGAAAAAAAGAACAGGATCAATAAAGAAGAAAAAGCAGTGCTGGTAGGTGTGGTACAAAAAGACCAACGCGATGAAGAGATAAAAGAATATTTGGATGAGTTGGAATTTTTAGCCGAGACAGCCGGCGCCCATACCGTAAAACGCTTTTCGCAAAAGTTGCAACACCCGGACAGCAAAACCTTTGTGGGCAAAGGAAAGCTAGAGGAGATCAGGGCATATATTGAGAGCAAACAAATAGATGTATTGATATTTGATGATGAACTCTCCGGCTCTCAAATTTCAAATATTGAAAAAGTAGTAGGCATTAAAACCATTGACCGTTCCGATCTGATACTTGATATTTTTGCACGAAGTGCTAAAACAGCGCAGGCAAAAGCACAAGTAGAGCTGGCGCAATACCAGTACATACTTCCGCGCCTTCGAGGCATGTGGCAACACTTGGAGCGATTGGGCGGGGGCATTGGTACCAGAGGCCCGGGTGAAACAGAAATTGAAACGGACCGGCGCATAGTAAGGGAAAAAATATCATTGCTGCGCAAACGACTGGCAGAAATAGACAAACAAGCTTTTACACAACGAAAGGACCGCGGTGAATTTATCCGTGTTTCTTTGGTAGGATATACCAATGTGGGCAAGTCCACCATCATGAACCTTTTAAGTAAAAGCGATGTACTTGCCGAAAATAAACTCTTTGCCACCCTGGATACTACCACCCGCAAAATTGTTTTTGAAACCACTCCTTTTTTATTGAGCGATACGGTAGGCTTTATACGCAAGCTACCTCACCACCTGGTAGAAAGCTTTAAGAGCACGCTTGATGAAGTGCGGGAAGCTGATATTCTTCTTCACGTAGTGGATATATCGCACCCGGCTTATGAAGACCAAATTGGTGTGGTGAATAAAACATTGCAGGAGCTTAAATGTTTTGAAAAACCCACATTGATGATCTTCAACAAAATGGATCTCTATGCAGAGAAAACATTTGATGAATGGTTGGAAGAAGGAACTAAAGAAGAAATTTTAAAAGACCTGGAACAGCGCTGGCAGCAGGAAAGCGGTGGCAACGCTATATTTATCTCTGCTTTAGAAAGAAATAATATAGAGCAATTGCGCTCAGCCATTTTAGAAAAAGTACGGGAATTGTACCGCATCCGTTATCCTTACAAATCCGATTTTTTTTATTGATGGAAAACAGAAAGTTGCAATGGATAAAAGTTGCGTCATCAGAAAATGAACTTTTATTTACTGATAATAACATGGCGCCTGTAGCAGCAGCAAACAAACTAATTTGCATTGCCCGGTATCAGGATGGTCTGTTTGCTTTTGCCGGCAAATGCCCACATGCGAGTGGCGTTTTATCGGAAGGATATGTAGATGCTTTGGGTAATGTGGTATGCCCCCTGCACCGATATAAATTTTGTATTAAAAATGGCCGCAACGTAAGCGGTGAAGGATATTATTTAAAACACTGGCCTGTAAAAGTTGAAGCTGCAGGTGTATTTGTTGGTTTTGAAATTCTTCCGTTTGAAGATCATCTATAAATTTTAAGCCCAAAAATGACACATTTTGTAGCGTCTTATTTCACCAAAAAAAATTCAGGACTGGAATAGCAATATAGTATTTGGTCAAAATATAAAAAGCCCTATTTTTGCCGTCCATTATTCCTCCTTAGCTCAGTTGGTTAGAGCATCTGACTGTTAATCAGAGGGTCTCAGGTTCAAGTCCTGAAGGGGGAGCCAAAGTAAAAAAGCCGTTTTTTTAAACGGCTTTTTCTATATAAGTCATTCCCAAGTATAAGCTTGCTGAAAGCAGCCTATATGAAATTATAGCCTCCGATGTGCTACAAAATGCTTTAATTTAATAGTACGCAACTAGAGGGGCAGGCGGCTTCAAACTTACATTTACAACTGCACCGCCACATTATACCTTAGAATTAGCATTAAAAATTTTATCCCTTTAATTTTAATTAAAACTAAATTCTGATTTTAAATGTTAGTACCTAAACTGCTAGCCAATTTGGCAATGCTTCTATTATGCCTAAATCTCTTTTACTATGAATGAAATAATGAAAAGGCTTGACGTTTATTATGATGCATTTTTAAAATCCGTTCCCCGAATTGGCCTTGCCATTCTGATACTCGTAATAGGGATTTTAATAGTAAACTGGCTTACTTCTCTTTTTCAAAAAAGAATCAAAAAAAAGTCGCACGATCCTTTAATGAGTTCCTTTTTAGCAAAGGCCATTAAAATGATTTTAATAGTAGGCGTCTTTCTTTTTACCCTCCAAGTAGCAGGCCTGAGTGGCATAGCCGCCGGTATTCTTGCCACGTCCGCAGCATCCGCAGTAGTATTAGGCTTTGCCTTTAAAGACATAGCAGAAAACTTTCTAGCAGGGATAATACTGGCTTTCAACCGACCTTTTCATGTAAACGATACGGTACAAATTGAAAACGTATTTGGTAAGGTAAAAACTATGGAATTCAGGTATACTAAAATAGCCACCTTCGATGGGAGAAACGTTTATATACCTAACGCAGATGTACTGACGAAGCCTGTTTATAATTATACAGAAGATGGTTTTTACCGTACTGATTTTATAGTGGGGATTGCTTATGAAAATGATATTGAAAAAGCAAAAGAAATCATTATTTCCTGCATAAATGAAGAGGAAGAAATTGTAAAGGATGATGTGCATGCAAATTTTGTGGCAGAAGATGAACTTGCTACCAGCACGGTAAATCTGAAAGTATTTTTTTGGGTGAATACGGAAGATTTTAGACGCGGTACTTTGCAAACACGTGGACGGCTAATGAAAAATGTAAAAACAAAGCTGGAAGAAAATGGATTCAATCTGCCGGCTAATATAACCGAGTTGAAATTTTATGATGCGTCACATCCATTTGCAGTGACAACAACCCAAGACGATATGAGTAAGAAAAAGCAACCGTAATCAGTGTCAAAAAATAATTCGCATTCTTGCACTCTTAGTTTTTTTTTAATTCCCCCTTTTACCTCTTTTGATACACGCGTACATAGTCTACCTCAAAGCTATTTGGAAATTTTGTATTGGTTAAATCTCCACCGCTTTGTCCACCCATGGCAAGGTTCAACAACATATATTGTGGTTGCTGAAAAGGATTGATGCCCGAACCATCCTTATTTACTAATTGATCTAAAGACACTCTGTTCAACAACTGATCATCAAGAAAAAGCGCAATGGCTTTTTCATCCCAATCCATACGCCATACATGAAAATGGGACGCCCATTCCGTACCTCCCAATGAATCTATTGGAAAGGTGTTGCTAAACCATAAAGGCTGACCGCTCTTACCTATGCAAGCAATATTGGCCAGCAATTTCTTTTTGTAATATTCCATGATATCTATTTCACCTCCTGCCGGCCACCGGCCGCTAACACCTAACGTCCACCAGGCAGGCCATAAACCGGCACTGATATCTATTTTTCCACGCATCACAAACCGACCATAGGTCCATGATTTTTTACCCTTGGTATTAATACTTGAAGAGGTGTATTGAATCTCTTTTCTTTTTTTTCTCCAGTCACCGGAGCCGGCCACATACAGTGGGTTGGGCAAAGTTTCCCGCCTTCCTTCTATTACCAATATTCCATTGGTAACAACTGCATTTTCTTCCCCGTACCATTGGGCCTCTTCATTGCGTACAAATCCTTTTTCATAGCGCCAATTGGAGGTATCTGGTCGTCCGTTATTACTAAATTCATCTGCCCACACCAGCCGGTAGCCTTCTTTTACAAAATCGTTTTTTCCATTTTCTTTTTTTACCGCAAGGCAGCCTGCACAACAAAAAAAGATATATGGAAAAACAAAACTGAATTTATTCATTGGTATCTAATTTATTATTGAGGTGATATTATTTCAAATTGAAATTAAAATGTGTACCTCTTAATTAGGGTAATGCTTTTTCTACCAAGCGGATAATATAACTGTAAGAATATTTTTTATCTAAAAGCCGGTAGGGTTCGTGAGGCAACGCACCCCAACTATTATCTCCACCCACTCCCCGTTGCTTTAAATCAATGTTCAAAAAAACATTCGTTCTTGGCGGTACATCTGTAGGGTGCTGTTGCTTTTTAGTCAGTCCCGGATCAAGGTCTTCTGCTTCATTATTAATGGCACTGAAGCAGATTGGTTGCACTCCTTCAATCATCAATCCTAAGCCTTTATTGTTGGTTAAAGACAACCACCGAACATCCGTTTTATATCCACTTTCCTGCGGCCTGATGTAGTTCGTGCTATATTGATTTTGCACGCGGTCCGTATATAAGCCTAAAAACGAAGAAGTATTTCGGTCGCTATAATTTTCCCATGGGCCACGACCATAATAAGAAAGATTGCTATACTGCTCCGGCAATTGCAACCGCATCCCAAAGCGAGGTAATTCAGGAAGATCACGGCCTGTCATATCCATGGAAGAAGTGACCTGTATGGCCCCATCCGGAAGTATAAGATACGCCACTGTGTACGGAACATGTATGCCGGTAAGTTCATATTGAAAAGTTATCAAAAGCCCCTCATTTGTGGGGGTGCCCACGATGGCCTCTTTTAGTGTTTGATTAATATGCGCTGTTCGCCAAATACCTAAGGCCGCCGGCATATTATTTCCAAAATCATTATCTGTAGGTGCTCTCCAAAAATAAGGTTCCGGAAATTGAAGGATCGCATTAGGCCCATTGCCTCCTGTATATTGGATAAGTTTTCCCTGCCGCAAGTCAAACACACCTTTAGTATCACCGGCTGAAAAGCTCAAACGATTACCTTCCTTTTTGGTGGTGACCTCTTTTTGAAATGTTTTCTTTTTCGCAAAGAAATCACCTGCGGTTTTAAATTGTTCTCTCCCTACTTCGTGGCCTGCCGGCACCAGGTCAGTGGCTTTTTTTGTGTAAGCAAATACGTTTACAAAAAACTCCGTTCCTTCTTCTGCTTTATACATCGGCAGTGGTAAGGAGATTTCTTTTTCACCTTTTGGAGCAAGGTTTACGGCAAAGGTTCCCTTCTTTATACTCTTACCATTTTGCACCATTTCCCATTCAAAATTGAAGTCGTCCAGGTTGGTAAAGTCGTATAAATTTTTAATGGTGATGAGGCCGTGGGCCGCATCTTTTGCAGCAAACTGAATTTTAGAATATACCTTTTTTACCTCGTGCAATCCCGGGTGCACGGTGCGGTCAGCAGCCACTAACCCATTAGCACAAAAGTTTTCATCATTTTGCAAATGGTAGCCACCAAGGTCTCCACCGTATGCATAAAAGGCCCTGCCATCAGCTGTTTTGGTTTGCAGCCCCTGATCTACCCAATCCCATATAAACCCGCCCTGCATTTTGGGACTGCTTCGGATGATGTCAAAATATTCCTGGAAGTTTCCGGTGCTGTTGCCCATAGCATGAGCGTATTCGCACATAATGTAAGGGCGTGTTTTTGTATTGTCGCCAGCATATCGTTTCATGGTAGCCGGGCCCGGATACATGGGGCACACAATATCTGTATTCCAGTCTTCGCCCGCCTGCTCAAATTGTACCAACCTTGTAGGATCTTTTTTCTTCAACCATACATACGAATCACGAAACACATTTCCATTCCCGGTTTCATTCCCCATTGACCAAATGATCACTGAAGGATGATTTTTATCCCGTGCCTCCATCCGCACAATCCGGTCAAAGTAAGCAGGAGCCCATTGGGGCAAATAAGCAGGGTGTTTGGTAGTATCGAACCAACCCTGCAAGGTTGCACCCATTCCATGGGTTTCTATATTAGCTTCATCTACCAGGTAGAGGCCATATTTGTCACAGAGTTTGTACCAATACGGATCATTGGGGTAGTGCGATGTTCTATCAGCATTTATATTGTACTGCTTCATCAACTGAATGTCTTTTAGCATCAGTTCTTTGTTGGGTACATGGCCATTCACGGGGTCGTGCTCATGTCGGTTTACTCCATGTACATAGGTAGCCACTCCATTGATCAGGAGTTGTGCATTTTTAATTTCTACTTTTCTAAAACCAATTTTGGCACCGGTGTAAATGGGCTCTTCTTTTTCATTGTTAAAGGAAATAAGGCAGTCATACAGGTTTGGGTTTTCTGCACTCCATTTGGATGGATTTTTAATAAACCCATTAAATGAAATGGTGTTTATACTAGAGGTGCCCGGTGCGTATTTTTTTGTTTGAGTAAAAACATTTTTACCTTCCTTATCCATTAAGGATACGGTAACAGATCCTGATTGAATAGTATTGCCTGCAAAGGAACGCAGGTCAACCGCTGCATTAAATACTCCATTTTTATAATCCGCATCCAAGCCGGCCGTTACCGCAAAATCCCACACAGTTAATTTAGGCATAGCATATAAAAAAACATCCCGCTCAATACCGCTGATGCGAAAGAAATCCTGGTCTTCCAGATAGCTTCCATCGTGCCAGCGAAACACCTGCACAGCTAATAAATTGGTACCCTTTTTTAAGTATGGAGTAATGTCAAATTCTGCCGGAGTTTTTGCCACTTTGCTCATACCCACTTTTTCGCCATTTACATACACAAAGGCACATCCAGAGATGGAACCAAAATGAAGTATAACTTCTTTTCCCTTCCAGTTTTCCGGTATGGTAAATTCTTTCCGGTACGTACCTACGGGATTATTGTTGCCAACAAAGGGTGGATTTTTTGGAAATGGATAAATGATGTTGGTATAAATAGGAATGCCAAAACCTTTGACTTCCCAATTGGAAGGAACAGGAATAAAGTGCCATTTAGAGTCGTCTACATTCGTTTTATAAAAGTCTTGCAACCGGTCAGCAGAGGTAGCCGCATACACAAATTTCCAGGTGCCATTTAAGGATTGGTAAAAAGGGGATTTGCTGTAATCATCTTCCACCACATCCTTTTTTTTATCAAACAGCATAAAGGTGGCATGCGGTTTCTCTTTATTCAATTCATATAGCTCCGGGTTTTCCCAATCGTTGTTTTGGGCTTGCGCACCGGCTGCTGCAGCAGTTAAAAAAAATGCAGCAAAAAGCACCAGGGGTAATTTGAATTTTTTCATTTTATTTAATTCGATTTGGATTTTCTGTTTATAGAAATTAAGCGGAGTCAACATAAATTTTTAGATGACATCCATCCTAACCTCAAAAAAAATTGCGGCAATAATGCAAAAGTTATTGCCTTCTTTTTCATTGACCAACTATTACTAAAAGTGAATGCAATTTATTTAGAGCCGATACATTTAAAACCGTCCGGGAGAAAAGGTTTAGTTCCCGCCATTTATTTACCAATGCATATCCTTTCCATTTCATTATCATACATGCACCCTCCTACCTTTGTATCAATGGAATATTTTAACAGGCTGCTCCAACTTCTAAAAATAGAAAAAGAAGAAGATCGCCTGGCCTATAAAAAACTTACGGAAAACATACCCCTGTCCGAACGCCGTGAGATGGGGGTTACCTGGTTTCCCATTGCTATAAAAGACACAGAAGTTGGCCGCGGTGACTATCTGACTTTGGAGGTAGAACGTACCTCACACCAGCATCTTATTCACCAGCTAAGGTTTGGCATGTCAGTAGCTCTTTTTTCCAATTATGATGCAGCAATTAATCGCCTGGAAGGCACGATCTCATACATCAACGGCAATCGGTTAAAAATAAGTTTGCGTACTGATGAATTGCCCGACTGGACCCGCAATGGCCGGTTAGGTGTTGATGCTGTTTTTGATGAAAACAGTTATTCCGAAATGGAAGCCGCATTAAAAACAGCAGCCGCATTAACTTTAAAAAATGGAGAAGATAAAATCGTTAAAATCCTTACCGGAGAAAAGGATCCCACCTTTCACCGGCAGCCCGATCTTTTTAAGAGTGCCGCACTAAATGGAAAACAGCAAGAAGCCGTAAACACCATATTGGAGGCAGGGGAATTGGCTATTGTGCACGGCCCTCCGGGCACAGGCAAAACAACTACTTTGGTCAAAGCAATTGAAATGATGTGGCAACGAGAACATCAACAAATACTGGTAGTAGCTCCCAGCAATACCGCAGTAGACCTGCTTACTGAAAAACTTTTTGAAGAAGGGCTAACCGTGGTTCGCATTGGCAATCCCGCCCGTGTATCAGAGCATTTGATGGAGACGACGCTTGATAATAAAATAGCCGCCCACCCGCGATTTAAGGACATAAAAAAATTGAAAAAGCAAGCGGGAGAATATCGGAATATGGCTCAAAAATACAAACGCAATTTTGGCAAAGAGGAAAGGGAACAACGCAAAGCACTTTTTATCGAAGCCCGAAACATTCAAAAGGAAGTAGAGCGTACGGAACAATATATTGTAGACGACATACTTTCCAAAGCAGCCGTACTCACCGCCACGCTGGTAGGTGCCAACCATTATACTGTACGACAAAAAAAATACAATACCGTAGTCATAGATGAAGCCGGGCAAGCGCTGGAACCTGCCTGTTGGATTCCTATTCTGAAAGCAAAAAAAGTAGTAATGGCGGGAGATCATTTGCAGCTGCCACCTATCATAAAATCGGCACAAGCCGCCAGGGAAGGATTAAGCAATACCCTGTTGGAGAAATGTGTGGCCTTACATCCGGAAGCTGTGGTGCTATTAGAAGAGCAATACCGCATGCATCAAATGATAATGGAATTTCCATCACAAGCTTTTTATAGTAGCCGGTTAATAGCTCATGAAACGGTAAAAAATCATTTGCTCTTTTCCGACGATGAGCCGCTTACTTTTATAGATACCGCCGGTTGTGGCTTTGATGAAAAGACACAAGGCACCAGCATCTCAAACCCGGAAGAAGCTGCATTTTTAATAAAGCAATTAATGTTTTTTGTGGCCCAATTGATGGCTCATTATCCACCGGAAAATTTCCCTTCCATTGCCGTTATTTCTCCCTACAAACACCAAGTAGATGTGTTGAGAGAACTTGTGCTCGCATCAGAAGAATTGAAAAAATACGTGGCAGTAAACACCATCGACAGTTTTCAAGGGCAGGAAAGAGATGCTGTATTTATAAGTATGACGCGTAGCAATTCAGAAAACAATATTGGCTTTCTATCCGAGCTGCGGCGTATGAATGTAGCCATGACGCGGGCCCGAAAAAAGTTGGTGGTTGTTGGCGATAGTGCTACTCTTTCGCAACATTCTTTTTATGCTAATTTCATTGCGTATGCCGATCAAAATAAAGCGTACAAAAGCGCCTGGGAATTGATGGATGTATCTTGATCCTTTAAATAAAAAGGAAAACAATCCAAGGCTAAAAAGAGGGTGTCATTTTTTAAACGGCACCTTATTTTTTGATTTATTTTATAAAAATTAATTTCCAAATTTTATTAAGGAGACTGATGTTGCCTAAATTTTATATAGCTACAATGGTTTTACCAAAAGGCATTAATGAAATTTCAATAAGCTTAAAATGCTGACGGGCAAACGGAATACCTATGATGGTAATAAATAAGATGAAGCCAAAAATAAGATGACCTAACGCAATCCAAATGCCGCCACAAAAAAGCCAGATGATATTAAGTAAAAAGCTTACGCAGCCACTGCTAGAGCTTGTGGCTACTGCTTGCCTACCAAATGGCCAGAGCACGAAAGCTGCCAGCTTAAAACATTGAAAACCGAAAGGAATACCAATGATGGTAAGGCAAAGTACAAACCCGCCTACTACGTAACCAAAGGCCGAAAAGAGACCTCCAAATAAAAGCCATAAAAGATTGCCGATTGAATTCATACACCTGTTGTTTGCTCCTGCAATTTCTGTTATTAATGAAAATAAAGTTAGAGAAAGAATTAAGCTTTCTCCTCCGTCCAATAAGCTATCTTTTGCACCAAGTGTAAAGCCATTTTTATAAATTTTAGTAATCTAATATTCTTATGACACCCCTTCCCACCAGGCAGTGGATGATGTTGGATTTTTTAAATAAAGTGGCTCGCCAATCATTGGGTGCACTACCAAAATGTCTCTATTTTTGGCGGCGGATGTAAGCCGTTTAATTGGTTCATCCCATGCATGTAGGGACAATGAAAACTTGCCCCAATGAACGGGCAACAACACTTTTGCTTTCAGGTCTACCGCAGCTTGCACCACTTCTTCCGGCATCATATGTATGTATCTCCACTGCTCATTATATTGACCATTTTCTAGTATGACCAAATCAAAAGGACCAAATTTTTCTCCTATCAATTTAAAGTGTTGATCATACCCGGAATCGCCTCCAATAAAAATTTTTTGTGTTGGCATTATCAATACAAAGGATAACCACAAAGAATTATTGCGTTTGAATCCTCTGCCGGAAAAATGCCGTGCCGGTACCGTATGTATTACCAAGTTTTCATCCAGTGTTTCTTTTTCATCCCAGTCTTTTTCAATGATAATTCCTGCATCATATCCCCACCGCTCCAGGTGGGCACCCACTCCTAAACCTGTGACCACCTTTTTTACTTTAGGTTTTAAAGCCACTATTGTTTCATAATCCAGGTGATCATAATGATCGTGCGAAATAAAAAGATAATCAATGATGGGTAGATCATCAGTAGTGTAAACATCAGTTCCTTTAAAGCTTCGTGTGGTGAACTTAACCGGTGATGCACTGCCACTGAATACAGGATCTACTAAAATTTTGTTACCGTCTAATTGTAAAAAATAAGAAGAGTGGCCAAACCAAATCAGTACATTCTCCGCAGCACCCAATTGTAAAAGATCGCATTTTTTAGAAGGCACTTTTTCTGCCGGAATGCCTCTTTTGCTTTTGCCAAAAATAAACTTCCGTATCACCGTTGCATAAGTAGATCCTTCCGTTAAGGCCGGGGTGGGGCTTATGTTTTGAAACTGTCCGTTTCTATAATTCCGAGATTTTTTAATATGCTCCAATCTCTTTCCGGATGGTAGCCGGCCAAACTGTGGTGCTCGTAAAAATAATAATGAGGCTAAAATAAAAAGTAGAAATATAGAGAATAGAAATATCATGGTAAGCAATAACCGGTGCCTTATTTATTTGTTCATTCAGGCTTTATGGAAACTCTTTAAAACGGTTCTGAATTTATTACATTAAAAAAGAAACATCTTCTCCCGGATTAATTTCTTTGCGAACCAACACGCCTTCTTCCTTACTACTAAAAAGATATCCCGGTTGATTGCCTATGTATTGAAGTTGTTCACCTCGCAACCGAAGCGCAGTGCCTTCGGGCAAGGCAAATACCGGAATGCCCTTATTCATTTTTATAAATTCTCCCAGTCTTTGGTCTCTCGTTTCTCCATGAAAGCCTTCTTTATTTTCATTGAGGTAATGAGGGTTAATTTGAAAAGGTAAAAAACCAAAAGCACTAAAACTTGGAGGTTGGATAATGGGCATATCGTTGGTAGTGCCTATACCTAAACCTGTGATGTTAGCACCGGCGCTCCAACCAATGTAGGGTGACCCTCCGTTTACTTTATGTTGTATCGCAGATAGCAGTTCCAGTTGGTACAAATCATGCAACAATTTAAAGGTATTGCCGCCACCTACCATAATCACATCTGCTTTTTCTATTACTGTTTTGGAAAAACTTCCTTTTACAATCTTCAGTTCATAAGGCAAGTGCGCAATAGCTTGCTGCACCATAGCTCCGTACGCCTCGTAATCCCTATCCACAGAAGCAAAAGGAATAAAAGCAATGGTTGTTTTTTGAGTCCCAAGGAAATCATTAATCACCTTAGCGGCCTCTTCCAAATAGCCTCCGCTCCCCACTCTTGAGCTGCTTAATGCCAGAATCTTGCGCATGCCTTTTTAATTTTTAGTTTAAAGTTATGGGTGATGAAATAATTAAGATTGCATAGGTTTTAATGTATTTAAAACGAAGGCGATTTGCACTCTCTTTCAACAACTATTTGTTAAAGCTGTAATTTAATTTTGCCCGCCTTTACCATTCACTACATTTAATGATTGGTGTCTTTTACTAGTTCTAAAAATCTTTAAAATCATTATTTATATGAACCTCAAAAACCTATGGAAGTTACTGCCCGTAGCAGTTGTTTTATTTGCTGCAGGCTGTACCTCGCCCCGCAATATTATAAGTTCCGGCAAAGTAACTCCAAAAGGAACTTTTAAAGCCGGGTTTAATACGTCATTCAACGCAGCTTCTGCTCCTGTTTCACCTATCGCCAATCTTACAAAAGCAGCGGTGAATGCTATTGATTCCAACAAGGATTCTATTTTTTATAATGAAGCAGTAGCCTCCTTAACCAAAGGCCTCGTTGCTTACTCCCTTGACCCCATCACACCCACCTATGATGTATATGTACGGTATGGAGTATTGAACCGGGTAGATGTGGGCTATAAGTTTGCCTCCGGGGCACATGCTTTTGATGTGATGTACCAGTTTTTGGGCACCACGGGCACACCAGATGATCCTGAAGATCCAGAAGCTAAAAACAGTTTGCATGGCAGCATTGGATTTCAATACAGCGGACAAAATGCTTCGCTGCCGGGTAAAGTGGGGTTGAATAGATTGAGTGGCCTCTTCAATTATCATTTATCAAGAAAAGATATTTTGATACCGCTGGTTTTTAGCTATTCTTTTGGCCCGGAAGAAACGTATGGCAATGTGTCTTTTGGAGTTGTTTACGGAAAGTCATTTATTGATTATGGATTCAATCCTTCTAAAAAGCTGGTACGGTATGCCGGCAACCAGGTAGAAAAAATTCCTGCATTTTCCAACAAGCAGAACTACAGTTCCTTTGGTGCTTTTCTTAATGGAAAGATCGGTTATAAGTATGCTTATTTCGTGCCTGCTATCAGCATGTATTATCAAAATTATGGCACCTACAATTTGTTTGGATTGCAAGCGGAAAAATTTAAAGGTGTCACCTTTATACCTTCTATTGGCGTGCAATTAAACTTTGGTTACAAAAAGAAAGCTTCCGATTATTAGGCCATTTTACCGGGCCATCAGTACCTATTATTCAAGTGATGTAGTTTGTTTTTTTATAATAAAAATTAACGGCTAAAAACTCTTCAAAGCAGTAGTTCCAATAAAGGTTACTTCCTGGGTAACGATTGCAGAAACGGGTTGCCCATTTTCAATCGCTGGTTTCCAATAAGGCATTCGTTTTAACACCCGTAGCAGCTCATTGTCAAAGTAAAGACCTCCTGATTGAGTGATCTGGTATTCATCTACTTTACCATCGGCGGCTACCAAAAACTGTGCAACTACGGTTCTCTTTTCGCCTTCTTTTAATTCTGGAGGTGGTTTTAAATTTTTATTTAAAAACCTTAGAAGTACTTCATAGCCGCCCGGAAAAGCAGGCGCCTTGGCTGGTACCATGGCCTGGAGTACGTTTTCTTTCTTCAATTCTTCAATAAACATGGCTGTTAATTCTTTTACCTTATCCACGTTTTCTTTTGGCAGGTAGATGTCGTCATATTTTTCCGTGTAATATTTCCTTAAGCCTTGCACGTTATGTTGGCTCAGCTTCATCAGATCGGAAAAGGTAAGTACGTACTCATGCTGATAGGTATGTACTGCTTTGCTGTAGTCAAAGGTTTGGAGCCGTGGAGATTTGACAACCACAGTACTATCATTATCCAGCAAAAAAATAACAGGATCTTCCGTACCTACCACAGTGGTACCTATGCCGGAGCCACTTAATTGTAAAAAAACCGAAGTGCCAATAGACCTCAGAGATATGGCAAGTTTTATGTCGGGAGCTGTTTTTAGTATTATGGGAAACGATTCCACCCTTCTCATTTTTATAAACTTATCATACTCATTTACTTTTATTTTTTGGGCCGGCAAAAAAAGCGGAAATAAAAGCAGTATAATAAGAATTCGTTTCATTTAGAGCTGTTTTGGATTAAGGGTAGTGAGCAGCGTGTAAAGTAAAAATAATATTGATAGAATAAAACATTTTACCAAACAAGGAAATTGCGCTGATAATACAAAAATGGAATATTCCATTTTTCCATCCAGCATTACTACTCATTAATACCAGGGTATCAGCGTTTTCAATTCACGCTTGTCTATTGCTTTGTATAATATGGTTAGCTCATATCCATTGCGTACCTGCGCTCCTGATTTCAAGGAAGATACTGTGTAGTCATACGAAAGGCCAAATTGTAAACTGTTTACCTGGTAACCTACGTAAGGAATGAGTGCATCTTTATACCGATACCACATTCCTACCATTATTTCATTACGTTCACCATCTGTCAGTTGCTGGCCATAGGCCCCGCCTACAGTAGTTTCCATTGCTTTTGCCTGCGCCATATTGGTGGCAGAAAAATATACCTTACCATAAGTGCCGGTAAAAAACTGAGCACCCGCCTGCACGGTTAATCGGGTTGGCATTTGGAATAAAGCAGCTAAGCCATTTTCTTTATGTCTTAAAATATTATAAACCGAAACACCGGCAAAGTAAGACCGATCTTCCAGCAACACATTGTAGGCAATACCTGCATTTACATCAAAAAATTGTTTGCTGTTGTAAGCTAGTGATTCGCCCACCGGCAAAGTAGGGTTGTAGCCTGTCTGACCATATTGATTTTCAAAATTTAATTTGTTGTAATCAACGGTTGTTTTTTGATACGTGCCTTGCAAACCAATTCCTAAATTATGATCGCCATATTCATCTAATCCAACAGTATATGCAGCACTCAATCCAATTGTGTTTGATTGTATGGCACCGCCCAAAGACCGGTCGTTCATTAGGTACATACCCATTCCTGCTTTATGGCCTTTTGCCAATGAATTTCTTAATGGGCTTACATCAGCAGAAAGGTAGGAGGTAATATATGAGGAACCGCCCTGCAATCCCTGCGTTCTAAAGTTGGAAGCTATACGGTAAGGGCCTTCTGTAAAACCAGTATTAGCAGGATTTGTAAGCAGTGGTGTGGAAAAAAATTGGGAGAAATGATATGATTGCGCCCCTGCCAGAAACGCTATACATAAACAAAACCCAATAAGAAAAAATTGCTTTTTCATTTTACTTAATTATCGAATCAATAAGCTTCTTCCACTTTTTTTAATTACCGCTCCGTCTGCGCCAACGCATTCCAGTATCCAGGTGTAGGTTTCTTCCGGTTGCGCTATACCGTTGATGGTACCATCCCAGCCTTTACCCTTTACATTAGTTTGAAAAACGACTTGTCCCCACCGATTAAAAATCCTGAAATATTTAAGTGTGGTAATATGATACAAAATAGGTCTCAACCCATCATTGACCCCATTTCCATTAGGGGTAAATCCCGTTGGTACAAATACATTTTGTATTGCAACAGGAATGCAATCCTGAAACCTGACTACTACCGGGTTTGAAGCCCGGCCGGTGCAAGTGCCGTTATTAATAAACAAGCCGTAAGTTCCGCTTTCGGTTACTTTATAGTTTTGCGTAGTAGCACCATTTATGATTACCTCATTTCTATACCATTGATAGGTTGATCCCGGCGTGGCCGTAAGGGTGATGGTATCTCCTATACACATATTGGGAGGCGCACCTGGAGAAATGGTGCCGGATGAAATAAGATTTGCCGTGACCACCACAGGTTTTATGGTAAAGCATCCGGATGGAAGAGTGCCTTTAATAAAATAAGTGCCGCCCTTAACTTCTTCAGGTTTGGCTACCGGAATGGTAGCTCCCGCATCAGTATAATAAGAAAGGGTAAGCCCTGATTCCGAACCGTCAGTAATAGAAGCAGCCTTTAAATCAGTGGTAGTACCGGCACATATATTAGGTGGATTGGTAACCACTAATTTAGGTGTTGATCCTGATTGCTTTATATCAATCACTATTTCTACGGTACAGCCCAATTTGTCTTTTACTATTACTTTGTGTGTGCCTACTGACACGGCTGTAAATGAATTTGTGGGCTGAAAAGCACCGCCATCAAGGTTATACTGGTAGTCTGGTTGGCCACCTCCGGGATTTACGGTTATAGATCCTTTTGGTTGTCCGCAGCCGGCATCCTCTGATTTTGCCGTAGCAGTAAGTGTCGATTTTATTTCAATTATTGAAAAGTTGATGGCAATAGTGCATCCCGCAGCATCTTTTACGGCTGCCATGTGAGGGCCTGCTTTCAAATTATTAAAATTGTTGGCCGTACTAAATGTTCCTCCATCAAGGCTTATGGTATAGGGAGCTACTCCGCCCGTAGTTGTTATTAGCGCTGATCCCATGTTTTGACTGCAACTTATATCTGTGGTAGTAGCCGAACCAGCGAGCGAAGATCCTGTTTGTTTTATATCTACGGAAACCGGATTACTAGTGCAGCCTCCGGCATCTTTCATTACTATTTTATATGTTCCCGGTGATAGATTTTTAAAGAGGTTGTCTAATTGAAAACTGATGCCATTATCCCTGGAAAAAACATATCCTGTTCCCGATCCGCCTTTTGCATTTTGAATGGTGATGGTTCCTGTAGGTGAAGCGCAATTAGCATCTGCTACATCTGTTTCAAATGTAAGCACAGGACTGGCGCTAATTATAGCTCCATTACCAGCCGTGCCGCTGCATCCTTTGTTGAAAATAGAAACTGTATAAGTACCCGGCTGCTTAGCTGTGTACGTGGCCTCTGTAGCACCTGTTATGGCTGCACCGTTCAATAGCCATTGGTAGGAGGAGCCTCCGTTTGCAGTTAGTAATACGCCACCCCCCATACAAAAAGTTGCTGAAGCAGGAGTGATAGTTCCAGTTGGTGGAGTAGCATTAGAAATGACAGCGCTGTTAGCAGTTTTTCCATTACATGTTCCATTGCTTATATCTGCTGTATACGTACCGATCGTAGTGGCGCTGTAGGTAGCGGTATTTGCACCGCTGATGGCTGCTCCATCCCGATACCACTGATAAGAGGTGCCTCCGGTAGCAGTTAATACTACATTTCCACCTGGGCAAATAGCCCCTGCAGCGGGAGTGATGGCACCAGTAATAGCACTGGTGACAGTTGCCATTACTTCATTTTGCGACTTGCTTTTACAAACCCCGTTAATGATATCAGCAGAATAAGTTCCTTCTGTTGTAATGCTATAAGTATTTTGGGTAGCTCCGCTAATGGCTGTTCCATTTTTATACCATTGATAATTAGTGCCGCCGGTAGCAGTAACGGTGGCCGCACCACCGGGGCAGATTGCAACAGAAGCAGGTGATATGGATCCTGTAGGTATTGGGTTAACAGAAATGGTTGCGGCATTAGATGCTTTTGCTTTGCAGCCTGTATTACTTATAATGTCAGCTGTATAAATACCGGTTTGAGTGGCTGTATAATTTGATGCCGTGGCTCCACTTATCAGGGCGCCATCTTTATACCATAAATAAGAAGCACCTCCGGTTACTGATAAGGCTACTGAGGTACCGGCACATACGGAAGCTACAGCCGGCGTAATGGTACCAGATGGCTCCGCGCCTAATGCCACCACAGCTGTGTTTGATGCTTTTCCTTTACAGGTGCCTGCAAAAATATCTGCGGTGTACACTCCCGCAGTGGTAGCGGTATAGGTATCAGAAGAGGCTCCTGCAATAGCAACACCATCTTTATACCACTGATAGGTGGTGCCGCCATTTACAGATAGTGACGCACTACTTCCATTACAGATACTAATTGTTGCTGGGCTGATGGTGCCGGTTAAAGCAGTACCTGTTGTAACAACCGCTGCGTTTGAGGCACTTCCTTTACAAGTACCGCTAAAAATATCAGCAGTATAAGTACCTGACAAAGTAGCGGTATAGATGGAAGTTATTGCCCCACTGATAGCAAGGCCATCCCGGTACCATTGATAAGAGGATCCACCGGACACCGTGATGGCAACGGATCCACCATTGCATAAAGTAGCCGCTGAAGGGGTGATATCCCCAACAGGCTTGCTTCCTATTACCACAATAGCTGCATTAGATGCTTTGCTTTTGCACTTATCTTTTATTATATCGGCGGTATATGTTCCTGCTTGTGTTGCTGCAAATACATTGGTAGTTGCTCCGCTAATTGCTACTCCATCTTTATACCATTGGTATGATGTACCTCCGGTAGCGGTAAGGGTTGCAGAGCCGCCACTGCAAATGGTTAGGCTGGCGGGGCTAATGTTTCCGGATGGAAGCGGAACCACCGAAATCACAACTGCATTTGATGATTTACCTATGCAGCCTTTTTTGTCCAAAATATCTGCCGTGTAGGTGCCTCCCAAATCAGTAGATAAAGTGCCGGAAATAGCCCCCATTATAGAAATCCCATTTCGGTACCATTGGTAAGTACTACCTCCTGTTGCGGTTAACTCTCCTATACTTCCACTACAAATATCCAAAGCTCCCGGAGATATTGTTCCAACCGGAGTTGCGTTTTGTGAAATGGTACTCGTATTGGAAGCATCGGCACTGCAGGTTCCGTTATTAATGAGTACACTATAAATACCTTCTTGGGTAGCTGTAAAAGAAGCTGAGGTGGCATCAGTAATGAGTGCTCCATTTCGTGCCCATTGATAACTTCCTCCGCCCGTTGCTGTAAGTACCTGACTGCCACCGGGGCAAATAGTAGCTACTGCCGGGGAGATGGATCCAACAGGAGGTGTTGTTTCTTTAAGTATTGCCTCATTGGAAGCCTTGCCTTTACAATTGCCATTGATAATATCAACAGAATAGATTCCGGCTAATGTGGCAATCAGGGTTGCTTTATTTGCACCGCTGATGGCTGCTCCATCCTTATACCACTGATAAGAGGTGCCTCCAGTAGTGGTAAAAGTAACCGACCCTCCGGAACAGATAGAAGCCGAGGCAGGAGTGATGGCACCTGAAGGGGCTGCTCCAAAAGTAATAACTGAAGTGTTGGAAGCTTTTACATTGCAAGAGTTGCTGATAATATCGGCGGAATAAATTCCAGCTTCAGTGGCAATGTAGGTGTTGCCCATAGCGCCATTAATCAGTGAACCATCCTTATACCATTGGTAGGAAGTGCCGCCGGTAACAGTAAGCGAAATGGAGCCACCAGAACAAATAACACCTGTAGAAGGGGTAATGGTACCTGAAGGAGGCGACACCTCTGTAATTGTGGATACATAAGTAGAAGGTGCGGTGCAGGTGCCATTACTTACCAATACACGGTAGGTACCTGGTAAGGTAGCCTTATATGTAGCGCCGGTAGCGCCGGTTACATTTTGTCCATTTAATTGCCATTGATAACTAAAACCAGGTGTGGCCGAAAGCAATAAACTTCCCCCCTTACAAATGGTACCTGCCGCTGGATTAATGGATGCAACAGGATTAGAACCGGCACTGATCACTGCTTCATTTGAGGCCCTGTTTGTACAATTACCATTTTTAATATCTGCTGCATATTTTCCGGGGTTAGTTACTGTGTAGGTTGCTTTATTTTCACCCCCTATCAGTACCCCATCTTTATACCATTGGTAGGATGTGCCACCGCTTGCTGTGAGTACTATTGAAGCTCCGGCACAGATGGTAGCCGTGGCTGGAGAGATGGTTCCAGAAGGCAATGGCGTTACTGTAACTACAGCATTGTTGGATGCTTTGGCAGTACAGCCATTGGTCGTTATATCTACGGTATAAGTGCCTCCAACTTTTGCATTAAAGGTATTTGTAGTAGCGTTGGGAATAGATGTTCCGTCTTTATACCACTGGTAGGAAGTGCCGCCTGTAGCTGTAAGCATCTGGCTACTTCCGTCACAAAAGGTAGCCGTGGCAGGAAGGATGGTTCCAGAAG
>JBDSBL010000077.1:0-21785 GCA_039921625.1 Chitinophagaceae bacterium | reverse complement strand
AAAAACTTCCCTTTTTTTTTATTTTAAAAATTTATTGTTCAACTATTTGCATTTTTCAAAATGGCTATTACTTTTACATCCACAATCAAGGTATCCAGCCTTCCTCTACCAAAAGCCAAAAACTAACTTCCTTTCCCTTTTTTTTAAACTCAGTTTTTTTACTGTTCACCGATTTTGTAGTTTTTTTATTACCCGCAAATATATTTTTGCACCTTTCAAATCCAATCCTAATCGAACTACGTATATCAACACTTTTTAGCAAGTCCATCCTATTAATTTCTTCATGATCCTCCCTTTGATGACACCGTAAAAACGGATGTAATAACTCATCATACTTAAACTTTAAAAACTTAAACTATTCGTCATGAAGAAAATTCTATTTGCCCTATTCTTATTAACTTCTTTTAGCTTTTTGAGTAAATTAAATGCGCAAAATTGTACCATTACAACACCTGTAATTAGCAATATTAGAGTTACAAGCGGCGCCACTTGCTCTGCCACATTTGATTTAGAATATGATATTACAAGTAATTCAGGTTCTAAATTAACGGGCATATATATTTATTCTGGTAGCCTACCAGCCACATTTTTTAGTGGTGGATCTAATATTCCTGTTACATCAACAGTTAATAGCACACCAAATGTATTGGCAACCATACAAATTGATCCAAGTGTTGCAGGCAGTACTTCTATTACTTATCAAGCTAAAGGTTCATCTGGTAATCCAACCAGTTTTAAACCCAACCTTCCCTACACTACCACAACAAATGCAGATGGCTCTCAAAGAACAAAAATCTTAAATATTACTGTTCCAATATCTTGCTCAGGCACAGTTGATTTATCTGCAGCCATTGGAAATACTAACCAAGGTTCATTTTCTGATTACCAGTGTTTAAATACCATTTCGTTCAGGGTAAATGACCCTATATTGAGAGGTCAAATGACTTGCAGCAATCCCAGGTCTTTTACTTTTGCAGCTAATACAATAAATGCTACACAAATTACCTTTTCTGCCTATTCTGATGCTGCTCGTACGGTATTGCTTCAGGCTCCTGCTGGTGGTTTTGTATATAGTGGCTATGGTACTACTGCGCCAATTACTATTACAAGCTATTCCAACATTACCCTAAATACTGACGCTAATTCAAATCTATCATTTGGACCATTTAACTATCAGTCTGCTAATGGAACAAAAAATGATGTTTATTTATCTGTTTCTGTAACGGGTAATACTAAAAATACTAACTCTCTACAAATAGAAAATTCTTGCGCAGCTCTACCAGTTACATTCACCTCTTTCAACGCTGCCCGCAGCAATGATAAAGTGAACCTAACCTGGGAAACATCATCTGAAGTAAACAACCGTGGCTTTAATGTACAGCGCAATGTAAATGGTGTGTGGAAAAATGTTGGCTTTGTTTTTTCAAGAGCAGAGAATGGCAATAGTGGCAGCACTTTAAGTTACTCTTTCCCAGAGGTGAATACAGAAAAAGGAATTTCTCAATACCGCATTGAGCAGGTAGATATGGATGGCCGTGCAAAATATACAGATATCCGCTCTGTTCGTGGCTTAGGGGAAGTAAGTACTAAAATGTCGCTCTTCCCGAACCCAACGGCTAATGGAAAAGTAAATTTGCTTTTTGAAAATACAGTATCAAAGAGAGATGTTATTGTATCTGATATTTCTGGCCGCATAGTAAAACAAATAAAAGGTGTTGTTAGCAATAGCCTGGTGATTGATAACCTAAGTGAAGGAGTGTACAGTGTGCAGGTAACAGACCTTATAAACGCACAAACAACCGTTCAAAAATTGGTTGTAACGAAGCGATAGTTTAAGGTAGAATCCAATCCAAAAAAAACAAGGGATGATCTTAATTGATCATCCCTTTTTATTTTTATTTACCATTCACTTTAAGCAGTTCCACATCAAAAAGCAACACGGAGCCGGCTGGAATATTGCCAATCTCATTTGGCCCGTAAGCCAGTTGCTGAGGAATATATAATTTATATTTTGATCCGGCAGGCATTAATTGCAATGCTTCAGTCCATCCTTTTATCACACCGGAAACAGGAAAGGTGATCGGCTCGCCGCGGCTGTACGAGTTATCAAATTCTGTCCCATCAATCAAGGTGCCTTTGTAGTGGCAAGTCACGCTATCTGTGGCTGTAGGCATGGGTCCTGAGCCCTTCACTACCACTTCGTACTGCAATCCGGATGGAGTTGTTTTTACACCAGGTTTATTTTTGTTTTTAGCCAAAAATGCTTCGCCTGCAGCAATGTTCGGTCCTGCCTTTGCTTCCTGGGCGCTATTCATATATTTCATCATCACGGTATTGCATTGCATCTCATCCATCAATGGCTTTTTGGCCACCATTACATCGTTTATGGCTTTGGCTACCAGGGATGGATTTAATTTAGAAATACCTTGCTGTGCATAAAAGTTTGCTACACTTACTCCAATAGCGTAAGAAGCAGAATCACTTACCGTTTTCAAAATGGAGGATGGGGCCACGGTTGTTTTTGCAACCGGTTTTTTGGCCGGCGTTTGTTTCTTTTGCGCCACCGCACCAAAGGCAGTAAATAATAGGATACCAATAAAAGTTTTCTTCATGTTTTTTAATTAAGTCTCAAAAATAAGTTTCCTGCTTCAGTGAGCTATCATTGTTGCTTTAATTTAGCAAATGCTTCAGGCTTCGGTGCGGTTATATAAAAATGCATACAGCGGGATACCAAAAGAAGTATGGTGGCTCGGCCTGGTACTACTTATAAACCGAAGCGGTACAATGGTGATACCATTTCTAACCGTTTACCTTACCGGCAGAGGATTTTCATTGGGTGAGGCTGGGTTGATCATGGGTATTTTTGGTTGTGGGTCTATCCTCGGTGGTTTTTTGGGTGGATGGCTATCAGACCGTTATGGTTTTTTTAAAGTGCAGGTAGCCAGTTTGTTCATGAATGGGATCTTGTTTGTGATACTCGGGTACATGCAGGAATTGTGGCAGATAGCAATTTGCATTTTTGCTTTAAGTAGCCTGGGCGATGCCTTTCGGCCAGCCAATGCGGCTGCAGTAGCTGCCTATAGTAATGAGCAAAACAGGACACGTTGTTATTCCTTAAACCGGCTGGCTACTAATCTTGGGTGGGCTATTGGGCCAGCAGTTGGCGGTTTGTTGGCTAGTTATAATTACCACTTGCTTTTTTGGACGGATGGACTAACCTGCCTGTCAGCCGCATTCATGATGTACTTTTTATTTGCAGCGCACCAAAAACCGGCTAAAAAAAGAAAGGAAACTACTGCTGAATTAAAAGGCGGATCAGCCTACAAAGACCTTATTTATTTAAAAGGTTTGTTTTTGCTTTTACTTATTACCATTTGTTTTTTTCAGTTGTTTAGTATGATTCCCGTTTTTTATAAATCGGAGGTTCATTTAAATGAAGCCACTATAGGTTTTATTTTAGGGTTAAATGGTTTGATCATAGCAATTATTGAAATGGTGCTGGTGTACAAAATTGAAAACAAAAAACAAAGCACTTATTATATGGCGATTGGTGGCTTTTTAATTGGAAGTTCTTTCTTACTTCTTACCATCAATCCCTCACTGTTCCTGGTACTTGCAGGAGTGTTGGTGATTACCTTTGGCGAGATGTTCCTTTTTCCTTTTACCAATGCTTTTTGGGTGGGCCGCAGCCAACATCATAATCGGGGTCAATATGCAGCGCTTTATACAATGACCTTTGCGCTTGGGCAAGTGCTGGCACCTACTATAGCAGCTCAAATAGCCTTGCACTACGGTTTTGCTTCCTTATTTCGCATTGATTTTTTGCTTTGCGCCTTAGCCGCAACAGGCTTTTATTTTTTTAAAAAACATTAATATTTATGGAAAACTTCAAACTGGATATTCAAATAAGATGGTCAGATCTGGACCCAAACTTTCACTTGCGCCATTCTGTTTATTATGATTGGGGCGCATTGTGCCGCGTGCACTTTTTAAACCTTTATGGTTTGAATGCTGCCGTGATGCAAGAACTTAAAATTGGGCCCATACTTTTTCGTGAAGAAGCTATTTTTAGAAAAGAAATACGGTCAGAAGATGTAGTGTTTATAACATTAGAATTGAAAAAAGCACGAAAAGATTTTTCCAGGTGGGCCATCCAACATCAAATTATAAAAAGCGGCGACCTGCTTGCTGCGGTAGTTACCGTAGAAGGTGCGTGGATAGATATAGTAAAAAGAAAACTTACCCTACCCCCCGATAAAGTAGCTCATATATTTGATACAATGCCCAAAGGAGAAAACTTTGAATGGATGTAATAAAACAAGCACGTTCGTTAGCTTTCTATGTGTTTGATCTGATCGGGGTGGTTGTTGAAATGGGAAAGAAGTAAGGTGCGGATGTAGCTGTTTTCTTTGTATGGTTTTATATATTCCTGAATTTCCGTTTGAGAAATGAAATTGAAATTTTTTGGTAGATAACCCATTCCAAAAAAACTGCCTTGCACTACCATAATACAGGATATTTCGTCTTCCGTTATTCCCTTATCCAATACAAGGTAAGAGGGCCTTTTAGTAAGTGAAGCAATGGCTTCTAATACACGCCCATTATAGGTTTGGTAAGATTCCCTTTTCTCGCAGGCACCCAGGCAATATTCATCTGTTATACCGGCACAAGTATCACTATCTGTTTGCATAAAGCAAAGCTTGGGACACAATAAAAATTCCTTCATTAATTTTCTGATCACTCCATGGCCATCTACTTTGTAATGAAATGTATAGATGGGATTTGAGTTCTTCCGCTTCTTTTCAATGGCTAGCCGCATGTATCCATTTTGATCTTCGTACATAAAAATGCCAAACAATTCTTCCGGCTTTTTTTGAGATGAATTAAATGGAGGCCACAATCGTTTTATCTCTGTGCTTTCTAATATGGCAGCCATTAATTCGGTAGCCGTAGATTGAAAGGAAATTCCAAATACATGGCGGACAAAGTTTTGTTTTTGCCGGCTGTCTGAGTTGTTGCTAAAATGGCTATTCACGCGGCTTCGAATGTTCTTTGCTTTTCCCACATACACCACTTTCCCTTTTTGATCATGAAAATAATAAACACCAGAACAGGATGGTAATTTTTCAAAATGAAGTTTGGGAACATTTGGAGGCAACAACTGCTCCTTTGAATTTCGTTTCAAACTCGTATCAATTGCCTTTGCTTTATCGCTTTGCAGCAGCAGTCGAAAAAGGGTTACGGTAGCAGCAGAATCGCCAGCGGCACGGTGCCTGTTTTCAAGGGTAATGCCCAAGGATTGGCAAAGGTTACCAAGGCTGTAGGATGCATACCCGGGAAATATTTGTCGCGACAAACGTACGGTGCATAGCTTTTTACTATTTAATGTAAACCCATAAAATTGGAGGTGATTTTTAATAAAAGAAAAATCAAAGTTTACATTATGCGCTACAAAAATGTTTCCTTCTAAAAGGCGAAATATTTTCTCAGCTACTTCACTGAAGCGGGGCGCATCCGCTACCATATCATTAGTGATGCCGGTAAAAGCTTGTATGTAGCGGGGTATATTTTGATCGGGGTTAATGAGCGTTTCGTAATGTTCCACTTCCTGCACGCCATCAAAAAGCCGTATAGAAATTTCAATAATGCCATTAGCTGCAGCATAACCACCAGTGGTTTCAATATCAACAATTGCGTAAAGATCCATTAAGTATTTTTGGAAAAGTAAAGGGAATCGAAGTTCCACAAATTACAGCAATGAACCAACCTTCCGGCAAAATTTTAATGTTTCGTAACAGGTTAGAAAAAGTGTTTCGCCATTTAAGCAAACAAGCGAAAAGACAAAGCATAAGCTGTTTCCGCATCTACGATCATGATGTACCGGAATATCCTTTTATTATAGAAATTTATGAAGACAAATTATATGTTTCCGAATACAAACGGCACCACCAATTATCTGATCATGCCCATGCCGTATGGATGGAAGAAGCTTTACTCGTAATGGTTGACGTCATTGGAATAGAGAGGGACCAAATTTTTATAAAGCTTAGAAAAAGAAAAGAGGGAAGGGCAGATCAATACCAAAAACTGGATGAAGTAAAAAATGAACTGGTTGTGACTGAGAGTGGTTTGAAGTTCATTGTAAACCTTACCGACTACTTGGATACCGGGTTGTTTTTAGACCACCGGATCACACGGCAAATGGTGCTAGAATTAGCATCCAAAAAAAGAGTGCTCAATTTATTTTGCTATACCGGTTCTTTTTCTGTCTATGCCCTTGCGGGAGGCGCTGTAGCAGTTGATTCAGTAGACCTTTCCAAAACCTATTTGCATTGGGCAGAGCGAAACACAGGTTTAAATTTTCCGAATCACACTAACAGATCATTTATTGCTGCAGATGTTTTGCAATTTTTAAAAACAGGAATACCGGAAAGTTATGATCTCATCATCATGGATCCCCCAACGTTTAGCAACAGCAAAAGAATGAATGACTTTTTGGACATTCAGCAAGATCATGTATCCTTAATCAATGATTGTATGCGGTTGTTATCTCGTGAAGGCATCTTGATTTTTAGTACCAATTACCGGAAGTTTTCACTTCAGAAAAGTCTTATAAAAGCTACTGAGATAAAGGACATTACGAAGGCAACTACCCCCTTTGATTTTAATGGAAAATTGCACCGGCAATGTTTTATAATAAGTAAATAAAAAAAGCCGCTTTTTACAGCGGCTTTTTTTATAGAGAGGTAAAAAATTAATATAAATAGTTCATAGCTACCAAATCATTAGAATTGAAACCGCGGTCACCACCATTGGAGCAAGCCAACATGAACGAATTAGGATCTGAAGCACTAGGAGTACCCGGAATTAAAATAGCCCCAACGCCTGCTGTGCCTTCATTTTGCTTGCGTTTGCCACAAGAAGAACGTGAGAAATAATCAGTATGGCGGAAACCTATGCAATGACCCATCTCGTGCTGCAAAACAGAAGTTAAGTAATCTATGTTTGGATTTGTTCCATATGCTTGAGGGTTCGTATTCATTTTTATTTCGTTGTATGGATTGCCATTAGCTGGAAAACCAGAAGATCCGAGCGTAATAAAACCACCGGACGGAGCCTCATCAAAACCAATCACATTTACCTCAGCTCCGCTAGTCACATAAGTGAATTTCATTTGAGTGCCGTTTGCCACTGTAGGAGAAGAAATGGCATTGTAACGATCAATCATTGCTTTAGTAGCGGTAATATATGGTGCGGTTAGCGTACCGGAACAGCTAACGGTAATCGTACGTCCACCACTTACATTTACCAAATTAGTAGTGTGGTACTGTTCTTCATAAGCAACGTTCAAATAGGGAGAAGTGGAAGGCCTATCCAGGTTGTCGTCTGTAAGTATAATATCGCCCTCTACCAAATACCCGCGGTCTACTTTTTTAGCGTTTGTTTCATCAAAGCCGAGTGCTTTAATTTTTGCAAGGGTTGCTGCGGACACTTCATCTTTTGCTACCGTGTCCTTGGCATTTTTCTGGCAGGCACTAAAAGAAAAAGCTACAATAAAGGCTGCCATCAAAGGTTTAATCATTTGTTTCATGTGTAGGTGTTTGTTTTTAGATGTTAGGAAAAGCTTTACTCTTTCTTACTTTTTTTACGAAAGAGTTATTATTAAAAATTGAGACTGTTTTATCATAATCAGTAAAAGTTAATTGCTGCCTGTAAATCCTAAATTTTTCTAACTATGTTTTGAAATAAAATAAACCTTTCTTACTTTAAATTAGTTGGAAAGAATAAAACTACAAGCTTTCAATTGGGCTACCAGCAACGGTTGGAAGCCTATTTTCATATATTTATAATTATGATGTTATTTTCTTCATATCTAATTTACACATTGTTAAATTCATTTAACAATTTATTTTGGATAACTTTTTTGCTTTTTTTAGCCAGGTAAGTAATTGCCCTTATAGGATCATTTTGCCCAAATTGAAAGAAAGAATTCCTTAAATTGTTCTATACGTATGTGGCGAAATTTAATTTTAATTTTCTTTTTTTCTTTAGTTACCCTTTGGGCATTGGGTCAAAAAGAATTACAAAATTCCTCTAAGTTTTCTCCTGCATTTAAAGAATGGCTTCAAAGAAAAATGCCTAAAGACAGCATTGACCTTATCGTTTCTTTTAAAAAAGACAAGGGGATAGGTGATGAAGTGCGGGTACTTACCACTTACCAAAAGGCTGGTGTATCTATTATAAGAATTGCTCCTCGAAAAATAAGTTCAATTATATCAGACTCGAATTTGCTATTTGTAGAACTTAAGCGCTTTCCAAAAGAGGAACTTACAACCGGTGCTTTTGACCTTTCTACTAATCGCATAAACCTGGTACACCATCAGTATCCGCAATTAACTGGCGATGCGGTAAACCTTTCCATTAAAGAACAAAGATTTGACACCTTAGATATTGATTTTAAAGGTCGAACTTTTAATTCCGGATTAAGTGCTCCTACCACCTCAACGCATGCCTCTATTATGGCAACTATTATAGCAGGTGGAGGAAATTCATCTTCCTATTCCAAAGGGGTAGCGTGGGGTGCAAACATTACATCTTCCAATTTTGCAAACCTATTACCCGACCCAGATTCCGTTTTTAAAAAATTTAAAATAACGGTACAAAATCATTCTTATGGAACAGGTATAGAAAATTATTATGGCAATGACGCAGCAGCATATGACGTACAGGTCTGGAATAACCCAGAGCTACTGCATGTTTTTAGTGCGGGTAATTCTGGAAGTATGGCGCCTACATCGGGCGCCTATGCTGGCCTTGCGGGTTTTGCTACCCTTACCGGCAGTTTTAAGATGTCAAAAAACACACTATCAATTGGGCATATAGATTCTTTTTACACCGTGCCTCTTTTTAGTTCCAAAGGGCCAGCGTATGATGGCAGAATAAAGCCAGAGTTAGTTGCATTTGGAGAAGATGGAAGTTCAGGTGCAGCGGCTATCACCACTGGTGTTGCTGCATTACTTAGTGATGCTTTTATTAAGAAATACAACAGCCTTCCTACTGCTTCTTTATTAAAAGCAATATTGATCAATACGGCGCAGGACATCGGGCCAAAGGGACCTGATTTTATTTCCGGCTTTGGTGCAGTAAATGCAAAGGAAGCTATGGCTGCCATAATGGAAAATCATTTTTTTCAAAGTGACTTGCGTGCAACAGAAATCAAAACATTCTCAGTAGAAGTACCACCAAATGCGGGTCAGTTAAAAGTAACCCTTACATGGACGGATACGGCTGCTGCTCCTAATGCTACAAAAGCGTTGGTAAATGATCTGGACCTGGTAATCAAAAATGATTCAACAGGAGAGGATTGGTTGCCGTGGGAGTTAAGTCATAATGCTCAAATAGATTCGCTGAATGCTGTAGCAAAAAGAGGAAAGGATACTCTTAATAATACGGAACTAATAACTATTGATAATATAAGTGCCGGTAGGTACACCATTCAAATAAAAGGATCCAAAATCATATCTACGAAACAGCCATTTTCAGTGGCTTATTTGATAGAGCCATTGAATAGTTTCTCATTTACCTACCCATCAGGATCTGACTTACCTATTGCGGGTAATACCGCCGTCATCCGGTGGCAAAGCAATCGGAAAGGAAGTGGTAGTTTATGGTATGCCATCAACGGCGGGCAATGGATTATTATTAATCCAAATGCGGCGTTAGAAAATCAATATTTTAAATGGACTATCCCGGATACAGCCGCTACCATGCAGTTACGTATGTCTTTTGGCACCTCAACTGAAGCTGTTTATTCTGATTCCTTTATTGTATCCAAACAGACCGCTTTGCAAGTCGGATTTAATTGTCCTGATTCTTTTTTACTTTTTTGGAACCGGCAACGAATCCCATCCTACAAAATGTATCAGTTAGGTAAAAAGTACTTAGAGCCGATGCTGCGAACTAATGATTCAGCATACATTTTTATAAAAACTCAGTATCCTTCTTTGTATTATGCAGTGGAGCCTTTGATTAATAATAAGCCAGGTTTAAGAAGCTATACAATTAATTATACCACACAAGGAGTTGGCTGTTATCTGCGTTCCTTTTATGCTATTAACCAAAATAACAAAGGCATTTTATCCGCAACCTTAGGATCCGTATATGAAGTATCTTCTATAGTCTTTCAAAAGGTGATGCAGTCAGGCATTGTAGATATTTTGACAATCAAAAATCCTTCAACAAATAATTTCACTGCTGTAGATTCTGCACTTACGCAAGGAATAAATAATTATCGGCTAGCAATTCACTTAAATAACGGACAAGTGGTTTACTCACCAATTGAATCCATTTCTTTCTTACCAAATTTTCCAGTTATTATTTACCCAAATCCTGCCACTCAAGGCGGTCAAATAAACTTTATTGTCAAAGTTCCGTTTACTTACATCGTCGACATTTACGATGCGCTGGGTAAAAAAATAATTACGAAAAAGCTGGATGGGCTTACCTCCAAGATGGACGCATCCTCCTTAACAAAGGGCCTGTACTTTATAAAAATCAGGACGAAAGAAGGAAATTTATCCGTTCAAAAATTGGTGGTTCAATAATTATTATTTTTAAAATGGTTGTAAATAAAAATGGAGGTCAATGACCTCCATTTAATCAAAAATAGTTTAGCTGTTATAAAGTCTTTAAAACATCATTCATAGCACGCACCGCATCAGCACTACTATTAAACTTGCTTTGCTCATCTTCATTCAATTGGTAGTCCACAATTTTTTCCCAGCCGTTTTTACCAATAACCACAGGTACACCAAGACAAATATCTTTTTGTCCATATTCCCCTTCCAAGGGTACACAGCAGGAGAATAATCTTTTTTCATCACGTACTATACTTTCAACCAATGCCATGCCTGCTGCACCGGGAGCATACCAGGCAGAGGTTCCAAGTAATTTGGTAAGTGTGGCTCCACCCACCATGGTATCAGATACTACTTTTTGTTGCTGTTCTTCATTTAAAAATTGTGTTACCGGAACACTGTTCCAGGTAGCATATCGAATCAATGGGATCATAGTAGTATCACCATGACCACCAATCACAATGGCATTCAAATCATTGGGGGAACAATTTAAAGCCATGCTTAAATAACATTTGAAGCGGGCACTATCTAACACGCCACCCATTCCAATAATCCGGTTTTTCGGTAGGCCGCTACTTTGCAAAGCAAGTTGCGTCATGGTGTCCATCGGATTGGAGATCACCACAATAATGGCATCAGGAGAATTTTGCAAAATGTTTTGCGTAACGCCTTTTACAATGGCTGCATTGGTACCAATAAGTTCTTCTCTCGTCATTCCGGGTTTGCGTGGAATACCAGAAGTGATCACAACCACATTTGATCCTGCCGTTTTACGGTAATCATTAGTGCTTCCGGTAATTTTTGTGTCAAACCCAAGCAGGGCGGCAGTTTGCATCATGTCCAACGCTTTGCCTTCCGCAAATCCTTCTTTAATATCAAGGATCACCAACTCTTCACACATTTCTTTCCGGGCAATGTCATCTGCCACGGAAGCACCAACTGCGCCAGCACCTACAACCGTAATTTTCATTGAATAAATATTTATGTGATAAGAAATTATTTGCCTTGCAAACCTACACCAATTCAGTAGAAAATGGGAAGGGTGACCGCAGCTATTCTTCTATAATAGAGCAAGCTATCACGATCGTTTTTAGGAATGCTCTTTAAATATGGCGAGCACTCTTGATATATCAAGCGACCCTTCATAGGTAGAAATAAGGTCACCTTTTTTATCGTAAAAAGCCATAAAGGGTAAACTTTTAATGGCATAAAAGGAAGGCATAATGTAGTTGTAATCTTTGCCAACTACCACACCTGGTATTTCTTTCAATTTGTATTTTTCTATAAACTCATTCATTTGCCACAAGGGAGAAAGAGTAGCCATTACAATTTGAATATTCTTAAAATCGTTTTTATACTTTAATAATTCTTCTGCCGTATGTTGGCAGTGGCTGCAATCCGGGCTAAACAATAAAAAGAAAACCGCTTTCTTTTTAGGAAATTCATTTTTGGTAAATTTTGCGGTGCTATCACTGAGCAATAATTGCAATGGGGGTAAGGTTGGAAATCTTTTATAGGGAGGTACTTCCACTTCTGATTGCGCAAAGGAATTAAGGGAGACTAAAGAAAATAATAAAAAGGCAACCCACATTTTCATAATCTGAATTTTATCAAAATTAGTCAAAGCAATTTCTTGAGATGCTAAAGGGGTTGTAAATAAAAAAGATATTCGTTCATCTTGAAGTATCTGATTAATTTATTTTAATGAAGTATTAAGTACTATTGATTTGAGCTTGGATTGAAGATGCAAATAGGGAATGAGGGTAACTTTTGGGCTACGCTCAATTTTCAGTAGTTTTGCCCTCCTCTAAAAATTATTTAATTATTTTATGGCAACTACCTCAGATATCAGTCGTGGCTTAATTATAAAGATTGAAAACAGTCTTTATAAAATCATAGAGTTTGGTGAAAACAAGACAGCCCGGTCTGCTGCAAAAGTTTGGGCTAAATTAAAAGGTGTGGACAACAGCCGCTCAATAGAACAGACCTGGAATAGTGGAGAAACAATCTATCCTGTTCGAGTGGAAAAAAAGGAGTACCAATTTTTATATAAAGATGAAAGTGGCTACAACTTTATGGACAATGAAACTTTTGAGCAAATAGCAGCACAAGAGGCCATGGTAGATGCACCTCAATTTTTAAAAGATGGCCAGGAAGTTTCCGTATTAATAAATACAGAAACAGAATTGCCAATGAGCATAGAACTGCCAGACAAAATTGTAATGAAAGTAACGTATAGCGAACCGGGAATGAAGGGAGATACGGCTACCAGAACTTTAAAGCCGGCCACCGTGGAAACAGGGGCTACCGTGATGGTTCCACTTTTTGTAAATGAAGGAGAACTGATTCGGGTAAATACAAAAACCGGTGAGTATGTAGAACGAGTTAAAGAATAACATAAATAATAAGCTTCAGTAACTAAACACTCAAATAACATAAAGAGTTATTGTGTGTTTTGGAAGTTTGATACATGGGATAGGAGGTAGAACTATTCAACTCTGATTTGAATATCTTATCTTAGCCCACCTGTTTTTCACCTAAACAATTTTAAATTGAAACAAATGGATTTTAAGCAAATTCAAGAGTTGATTAAGCTGGTCAACGATTCGAATCTTGGGGAAGTAAGCGTAGAGCAAAAAGATTTTAAATTAACGATAAAACAGAAAGAAGAAAGGGCGACACAAATGATGATGTCACTGCCCATGCAGCAATCAGCCACACAATATCAACCGCAGCAAAGCCTGCCGCCTGCAGGTGTTACATCAAATGCACAATCCAGTGGTGGAGATAATGATGAAAAAGAAAATAGCAAAACGATCACTATAAAAAGCCCAATGATTGGTACTTTTTATAAAAGACCCTCACCCGACAAACCAAACTTTGTAGAACCCGGCGATGATGTATCTGTAGGGAAGGTAGTTTGCATTATTGAAGCAATGAAACTGTTCAATGAAATTGAAAGCGAGGTGAAAGGAAGAATAGTAAAAGTATTGGTAGAAGATTCTTCACCTGTGGAGTACGATCAGCCCCTCTTTCTGGTTGACCCCAGCTAATTAAAAATGCTCTATACGAGAAACAGGAATCAACGATTCCTTTTTTTCATTGTAGCCATATTAATCACAGATGATACCATCATCAAATTTTAGAGTTAATTCAATGTTCAAAAAAATACTCATAGCTAACCGTGGAGAAATTGCGTTGCGCATTATCCGTACCTGCCGAGAAATGGGCATTAAAACAGTAGCTGTTTATTCCACTGCAGATAAAGATAGCTTGCATGTAAAGTTTGCTGACGAAGCAGTTTGCATTGGCAAACCACAAAGCGCAGATTCTTATTTAAATATTCCACACCTGATGGCCGCCTGCGAGATCACCAATGCAGATGCTATTCATCCGGGTTATGGCTTTTTAGCAGAGAATGCCATGTTCGCTCAAATCTGCTCTGACCACGGCATTAAGTTTATTGGACCAACTCCCGGTATGATCACAAAAATGGGAGATAAGATAACGGCCAAGGAAACAATGATCAAAGCAGGAGTTCCTGTAATTCCTGGTAGTGAAGGATTGATAGAAAGCCTTGATGAGGCAAAGAGCCTAGCTAAAGAAATGGGCTTTCCGGTGATACTAAAAGCTACAGCTGGTGGCGGTGGCAAAGGCATGCGGGTGGTATGGGAAGATGGCGAAATGGAAAAAGCATACACTACTGCAAAAGCAGAAGCGGGAGCTTCTTTTAAAAACGATGGCATCTACATGGAAAAGTTTGTAGAAGAGCCACGACATATAGAATTTCAAATAGCAGGAGACCGCTTTGGTACCGTATGCCAGATGGGCGAAAGAGATTGCTCCATACAGCGCCGCCACCAAAAATTAGTAGAGGAGTCGCCCTCTCCTTTTATGACTAAGGAATTGCGTCAAAAAATGGGAGATGCTGCAAAAAAAGCGGCCTCTGCTATCAGTTATGAAAGTGTAGGTACCGTGGAGTTTTTGGTAGACAAGCACCGGAATTTTTACTTCATGGAAATGAATACCCGCATTCAGGTAGAGCACTGCGTAACGGAGGAAGTAATCAATTTTGACCTTATAAAAGAGCAGATCAAAATAGCGATGGGAGAAAGAATTTCCGGTCGTGATTATGAGCCCATCATGCATGCTATTGAATGCCGCATCAATGCGGAAGATCCCTACAATGATTTTAGACCATCACCTGGAAGAATTACAGTGTTGCATCAGCCGGGTGGGCATGGTGTACGGGTGGATAGCCATGTGTATGCAGGTTATATTATTCCTCCTTATTACGATTCAATGATCGGTAAATTAATAACAGTAGCACAAACAAGAGATGAAGCGATATCCACTATGTACCGTGCGCTAAGTGAGTATGTGATAGAAGGGGTTAAAACAACTATTCCATTTCATCTGCAATTAATGCAAAATGAAAAATTCAAGGCTGGTGATTTTAATACCAAATTTTTAGAAGGTTTTAAACTTCAATAATTATAATAAAAAACCCTGCTTTTGCAGGGTTTTTTATTTAATGTTTTCCTTTGTGTGGATTTCCTTTTCCTTTCTCCCAACCGTAATGATTTCCATTATTTCCTTTTTCGTGTTTGTCTTTTTTATAACGGTCTTCTTCATCCCACTCTTTTCCATTATTCTTTTTGTTTTTGTATTGGCCATTCACACCTTTTAATGCGCGGGCACGATCCATTTCCAACTGCCGGATCATCCTTTCCTTTTCAGAATTTGATAAGTATCTATTATTTCGGATGGAATATATTTTAGCATCGTAATCCCGGTTGATGTTATATATCTGCGATTCCCTTGTAGATCCGTTTGGATAATCTTGCGGATAACCGTTTCTATTGTCACCGTACACTTTCCGATTATCACCTCCTAAAATAACGTCTTTAGGATTTTGACTTGGAGTAGTTGACTTGCGCGGAGCGCCTAATATTACACGTTTTGCATCTTCCATTTCGCGGGTGCCTTGTGCAAAAAGGGTAGTGGCGGTGCTGAAGCAAATAATAAGAGTAATAATTTTTTTCATGGTTACCAATTTAGCAATGATTAATTGTGCAATAACTAAAGACGTGCCCAAAGCCAGAAGGTTAAATGCTTAATTGTTAAATCAATTTTAAGATTAAACCTTATCTTTTTTTAAAGCGGTAACAAGTAAAAAAACATAATTAAGTAAAATGATTGATGTTACGCATTCTCAAATAAACAAAAAGTTCCTCCTGTCCAGGTCTTGTCTTTGTTGTAGCGCACCCCAATCATTTTTCCTTTGCTTAGTCTTGCAAGGTTATTGGTAGCTATTGGGCGGGCAGCTCCATCAGGCCAAAAATAAAAAATCCTTATTTCCCCTTTTGCCGGTTCATCCATCGTTTCTATTACTGCTGCATAATTTACTTTTCGTTGCAGAATCCAGTTTTGAGGATCTTTAATTTTATCTATATCTTCTTTCGTTACATCTATAATTACTCCCTGGCCGGCAAAGGAAAAAAGGGGTTTAACCACATAATTTTCCAGATCCTTTGGAAGCTCTTTCACCTCATTTAAAAAATGCGTTTCCGGTACATTGGGATGATTAATGAAGGGCAAAGAATATTTGCTGATCCGGTAAAACCAGTTTGGATGCGGCACCCAGGTTACATTTAAATCTTGCTGAAACAATTTTCCTTTTTCCTGCACTTCCTTTGATTGCTGAAAAAGGTCATCAAAAATTAGCCGGTTGTAGATTCTTTTGATGGCTGTTTTCTTTCCCTCATTCATATAAAAAAGGTCTTTTCCTTCTTGAATAATATCGGTGAGACAAACTGTTTTTATCCCTATGTATTTTTCAGTACAAATAAAATCAATTCTTGTTTTCTGTTTTAAGGGAAATAGTTCCAGAAGAATAACATTTTCCGGAGCTTCATTGCCTACAATGATTTCCCGCAAAAGTTTTATGTATGTTTCTTTAGTAAAGCCATTGAGATAATGATCGAAATTAAGAGGCAAATTAAAATGAGCGGCAAATAATTCGGGTGCAAATATTTGAAAAGAAAACAAACTTGGAAACCCTTGCATTTCTATTAACTGTGGTTCCAGCTCTCCTTTGCCATTGGTGCAAATGCCAAAATCGAAGGCGATAAATTGGGAATGACTGTCTTCATTTGGCACACTTAATTCTTTCGGGATAGCATTTTTACTTTGTTCTTTATAGACCGGTTGCGTTAATACATCTATTATTTTTTCGCAGGCATCAATAGCTTTTTTGGTAAATTCTTTCGGAATAAAAATTGGCGTCTCTGCCACCCTAAATTCGGTTTGACCAGGAAAATGTTGTTCGAGATCAACAAGGAAAGCGTTGTATTTATCTTCCGTAAACTGCTCGTTAAATTCTTTTCGGTATGCTGGAATCATAAACCACAAATTTGGTTTAAGATAAAGAATCTTACACCAATAAGAGGAGGGTTTTAAGAATCTTTGTTCTTAAATTATTTATGAGATTTTTACAATAATAGGGGAGTAAATTATTAGCTATGAACCTCAGCTGGTAATAGTTCCATCACAGCTTTATTTAAAAAATTGGGTATTATGTGGGAATATGTCCACATGATTTTTTCAGGATCGTTCAAGCCTCTTATCATGCTTTCCCACTTTTCCAATCCATAATTTTCAATCACTGTTTTCTTTTTTTCTTCCGTTTGCAAGTGGAGACTCATGCCTACTGCATCTGCCTCTGGGTGAAACTGCGTGCCGATCATGTAGTCGTTGAAGCGAATGCCCATTATGGCCTGCTCGTAAGGCACATGTGGCCGGTATTTTTCAATGCCTAAAATTTGAAATCCCAATTCTCTGATGCGTTCAAAATCAGGATGCACCAATTGCCAGTCGCGGCTATCCACTACATAAAAAGGATCTTTTAAACCTTCCAGCACCGGATCTATCTGTCCTTCCTGTAATACATGTACGGGAAATACACCAAAGGAAGTAGACCTTCTTTTAGTAATTTCTCCAACTCCATAATGCCGGCTAACTATCTGAAAAGAGTGGCAAATAAAAAAGACAAATTTTTTAGTAGGGTTAAACGGGCTTTCATTCCAGCTTTCAACTTGATTCAGCCAGGTAAAATAAGCGGCTTCCCAATCAGAACCTTCACTCTCTAATGGACTGCCCGGGCCGCCAGAAGATAAGTATATATCATAGGAAAGATCCGGCACTTCCTTTTTTATCCGCACCTCAAATTCATCCCATTCCACTTGCAGGTGATTATACTCACTCCACTGATTGATAATTTCCCGCAAGCAACGCATGCTTTGATTGGGCTTGCCTTCATTCAAATCTAAAATTGCAATTCGGATCATATTAAAAAATAAATAAGCCTGTAAAGTTATTTAAATATAAAAAGACGGTGCCAAATGTGCTACTTAATAAAAATTTTATTCAACCTATAACTGTTATTGTGCCCCATAGTCTGAAGGTTTCTACTTAATTATAGTAAGATTTTGATGATGTATTAACTTAATGTATCATGCTTTTGCTCAACACCCGCATCATTTCTTCCGCCACCAATTCATTCCCTTTATCATTCAAGTGTACCCCATCCGTTGTCAGAATACCACGGTCTTTATTTTCGGTATTGTACTTAAGGTTGTATTCCAGGAAAAGCTTTCGCATATCAATTAGGGGATAATTATTATTTTTTGCAATTGTGCGGATTAAAGCCGCATACTTATTAAGATCCCCATCAAGCTCATTTGTGACATCCGTTTTTTCACCGATGGCAGAAGGGGTGCATAAATAAACGGGAATGTTTTTTTCTTTTAATTTTTGGATAATTGCATTATAAAACTGCACAAATTTATTTGCATCTGTGCCGGTGCCCGAGGATTGTTTATGCCACACATCATTTACCCCAATCCATATTACTACGGCATCAGGGTCTTTGGCCAAAACATCTTTATCCATCCGTAGGTAGAGGTCATAAATTTTATTGCCGCCTACACCAGCGCCAATAAGAGCATAGGATGTACCCAGATTTTTTTCTTTGATTTTTTGCTCTAATAATTTAATATATCCGCCAGATTTAGCTCCTTGTTCGGTAATGGAATCTCCAAAAAAAATGATCTTCTTTTCATCTTTTTTTCTATTGAAATTAAAAGCCATAACACCTAATAATAAAATGATAATAGCAAGAACTTTCATAGATCAATTTTTTGAATAAACTTTTTTTCCACCTATAAAAGTAAACAACACTTTTGTGTTAAGCAGATCAGCTGTAGGACTAGTCATCAGGTCAGTATCCAACAGAATAAAATCAGCAAACTTTCCTTTTTCCAAACTTCCTTTCTCACGCTCTTCAAAATTACTTTTTGCAGCCCAAATGGTCATTCCTCGTAAGGCCTGCTCCCGGCTCAATGCATTTTCCATTTGGTAGCCACCAGCCGGAAAACCTTGTGCATCCTGCCGGACAACCGCTGCAAAAAATGTTTTAATTGGTGAAATGTCTTCAACCGGGAAATCAGTACCTAACGGAATCCATCCATTTTCACCCAATAATTGCTTGTAAGCATAAGCTCCTTTTACTCTGTCAGTTCCTAATCGTTGAGCCGCCCAATACATATCAGAAGTAGCGTGGGTAGGCTGCACAGAAGGCACAATACTATATTGTCCAAATAAATGGAAGTCTGCCTCATTCACTACCTGCGCATGTTCTATTCGCCAGCGTTTGTCGTTTTTACCGCCTAAATATTTTGCATAAATATTCAGTATTACCCGGTTGCCAGAGTCACCGATAGCATGCGTACACATTTGAAAATCGTGTTGAGAAATGATTTGAGCTACTGAATCAAAATGTTGCTGGCTGCTTAATAAAAACCCGGACCAGTTTTTTTTATCTGAGTATGGTTGCAACAGGCAAGCTCCCCGAGAACCCAAGGCCCCATCAGCATACACTTTAAAAGAACGAACGTTTAAATGGTCTGTTTTTATTTTGCCTTTGGCAAATAGGAAATCATAATTTCTTTTTGAGTCGCTAAGCATGGCATACACCCGCATTTGTAATGCTCCCTTTTTTTGCAAACTATCTATAGTTAGTACTTCAGTATAATCAAGCCCACAATCATCCACGGTAGTTAGGCCAACAGCAAAACAATTTTTTTGTGCAGCCATTAGTGCACTAGTTACCTGCTCTGATGATGCTTGAGGTATTTTAGAAGATACCAGGTCCACTGCATTGTCTATTAAAATGCCGGTCAATTTGCCGTTCTCTATTTCTATCTCTCCACCTTGTATTTGCACCCCTGCCTTTACTCCGGCAAGGTCCAATGCTTTTTGATTGGCAATAGCCGCATGGCCATCTATGCGGGTCAATAGTACTGGTCGGTCCGGAAAAAGAATATCCAGTTTTTCCTTTGTAGGAAATTCTTTTACCACCCAATCATTTTGATCCCAACCACGTCCTATCAACCATTCATTGGCGCCATGCTCTTTTGAAAATTCGGAAAGCTTTTGTAAAATACTTTCCCAGGAAGTAGAGCCTACGAGGTCTGCCTTTTTTAATCCCAATCCATAGTTGTAAAAATGAGCATGGGCATCTATTAATCCCGGATAAATAACCTTCCCTTCTGCATCCATTTTCTCGGCTGCATCATATTTTTCCATTAGTGTTTTAGAGGCTCCGGTAGCTTCTATTACTCCATCTTTTACAGCCATAGCTTCCACTACGGAAAAAGAAGAATCAACTGTATAAATTTTAGCGTTGAAAATTAAAAGGTCAACTTTTTGTTTGCAAGAAAATAGAAAAATAGTAGAAAGGAAAAGAGATGAAAATAGCCGCATGTTTGGTTTATTAAATTTGTAAAGAGTCCTTTTGGTTTTTAGTGAAAGGGATTATTCGGACATGAATTTTGGTGGATGTTTTTTGTTGTGATCTGTTTTGTCCTGAAAAGCTTTTGCAGCTAAGAGGATGGATGCCTCATCATACAAATTGCCAATCAAGGTAATACTTACAGGCAGTGTGCGTTGATTAAAACCCATTGGCATACACACCACCGGGTTGCCGGTCAGGTTGGTGATGGATAGTTGGTTGCCGGCGAAAGAAGGAACAATGACCACATCATAATTTTTCATAAATTCCTGCACTTTTGCACACAGTTCTGAGCGGTACCTATTGGCATTTATATATTCCACAGCCGGTACAAAACGGGCTGCCCGAAAGGTATTGGGCCAAAAATCCTTATCCTGTCTTTCTACCAAATCATCTCTATTGGTGCGGGTTAATTCATCAAAAGCAGCGGCTGATTCTGCAGCCAACACAGTGCCTACAATATTAAATGGATAGACCGCTGAATCTGGAAAAACTACAGGCTGTATATTTATACCCATAGCCTTGTACGCTTCTAATACTTTCCATTCGAGTGCATCTTTTGGTAGCCGCTTAAAATAATTTTCAGCATATGCAAAACGCAGTTTTTTTACATCCCCTTTTGGGTTGTAATTAAAAGCATGATCTACTGAACCAGCATCCCGGCCATCAGTCCCTTTTAAATAATAATAGACAATAGCATCTTCTTCTGCGCTTCGGCTAATGGGGCCGGCCTTATCCAGGCTCCAGCACAACACCATAGCACCGCTGCGGCTAATGGTTCCAAACGTTGGACGCAGGCCAGTGGCGCCACACCGCGTGGAGGGAGATACTATGGAACCCAATGTTTCCGTGCCAATAGCAAAGGGAAGCAAGCCTGCTGCAGTAGCCGCAGCGGAACCAGCAGAGGAGCCACTAGATCCTTGTTTCAAATTCCAGGGGTTGCGGGTAAATCCTCCAAACCATCGGTTGTCGTAAGCCAATGCTCCCAACGAAAGTTTGGCACACAACACGGCACCTGCTTTTTTCAATTGGGTGTACACGTATGAGTTTTCGTCTATCACCTGATCTTTATATGGTGTAGAGCCCCAGGTGGTTTTGTAGCCCTTTACAGCAAACAAATCTTTAAGGCCATACGGAATGCCATGCAATGGTCCATGATAAATTCCCTTCTTCAAATCAGCATCTGCCTGAGCCGCTTCTTTCATGGCCAGATCTTCAGTAAGCGTGATCACACATTCCAAAGTATCTCCCCATTTTTTTAACCGGTTAATAAAGAATTGGGTAAGCGCAACAGA
>JBDSBL010000076.1:0-33655 GCA_039921625.1 Chitinophagaceae bacterium | reverse complement strand
AAGACACTGCGGACTTGGCCCCTTACCTGGGTGATATTCCTCTTTCCTACATTGTATAACTTTAAGTTTCCTGTTATTTAAATTGTGCCGGCCATACCGTCCAATTAAGGCTTTGTGCGTCTGCCTTATTACCACATTAAATTAAAAAATTAGATTTCTATTTCTTTGATGCAGTAATTGCACCTTCACAAATAGTACTACTTCACTTAGGCATTGATAATTTCATTTTTCGTTCCAGTACATTATTTTCCTTCTCACCACTAGTGACAATTAAATTTGATAGTAGCGTTCCAGCTTACTACCTTTTCAAAAGATATTTTTATCAATAAAAATTTCCAAAATGATTGTGGATTATGAATGAGCAAATAAAAAATGAAAGAAAAAAATTATTGGTTTCTATAGAAAAAATTTTGGAAGGTCCTATGATCTTCCTTGGTTTTATATGGCTTGTTTTGTTAGTGGTGGAGTTCATTTGGGGACTTAGCAAAGCCATGGAATATGCTAGTCTTTCTATTTGGATCATTTTTATTTTCGACTTTTTATTGAAGCTGCTTTTGGCACCAGAGAAGTTACATTTTTTAAAAAAAAATTGGTTGACCATCATATCTCTGATAATTCCTGCGCTACGTGTGTTTCGGGTATTCCGGGTATTCCGGCTATTACGTACCTTAAAAGGAATCCGGTTGGTAAGAGTAGTATCCTCTGTAAACAGAAGTATGAAAAGCTTAAGAGCCACCATGCAGCGTCGTGCTTTTGGTTATGTATCCGCTCTAAGTATTTTAGTCACTTTTGCAGGTGCAGCAGGTATGTATGGTTTGGAGCATCCGCACCCGGGCTTTTCTAATTTCGGTATGGCTTTATGGTGGACTGCCATGCGCATCATCACTGCCGGCAGTGATTACTGGCCTGCCACTCCGGAGGGTCGTGGGCTGGCATTTTTAATATCCTTATTTGGTTACGGCATTTTTGGATATGTGACGGCCACTTTAGCTACTTTTTTTATAGGGCGCGATGCAGAAGATAGAAGATCCCCAATAGCTGGCGCAACAGATATAAACCAATTGCAAAAAGAAATAAGATCGCTCACGCAAGCTATCCATGAAATGAAATCGAAAGATCCGATCTGATCTTGTACTCATTTGTTTTTCTTAAGATATAATTCCTTCACTACCACTATTAATATTACCATCAGGGGTGTGGCTAGCACAAGACCCCAACCCCCGGTTAATGGAGCTATAAACAGCTGCGCCATTATGATCAATGCCGGTGGTATGTTGATTAATTTTTTTTGAACCGATGGAGTTATAAAATTACTTTCCAATACTTGTATGACCATGTATAAACCTGCTACCAAAGCCGCTGTACCCGGGCCTTGCAACAAGGCAACTCCCACAGCAGGTATCATGGCTATAAGGGGTCCAAAATTAGGAATGAAGTTTAATAAGCCGGCAATCAGCGCCAGGACCAACCACATAGGTAGGCCTATAATTAAAAGGCTAACAGCAGTTAATACAAACACAACAAACATGGCGAAAAATTTTCCTTTCAACCATTTTTGAAGCGTGCTCCCTATCTGATGCAAAACCTCACTACCTTTCTTTTGCCCTCTTTTTGGAATTAAATGTACCAGCCCTTCTGTGTAAAGCTTTGGAGAAACGGTGAAAAATATTCCCAGAAATAAAACCACATACAGATCACCGAATACACCGAAAGTGGTTTGGAAAAGTTTGCCTACTAAATCCTTTGCTTTTTGCTCTGCTTGTGTAGTGCTCATCTTCTCCACTACCGTTTTCCCCAATGCTGATTTACTTAATTGTGCTTTTGCCTGCGCAAGAGATTGGGGAAGCGTTTGTGTCAATTCGGAAATTTGATTTTGCACCTTTGCCTCTATCAACCAAACGAGGCCTCCGACTAATATCAGTATGCCGAAAACAGCTACCACTTTACTTATGGGCTCGGTCCAATTTGTTTTTCGTTTTATAAGCGAAGTAAGACCAGTTAAAAAAAGAGCTATTAATGCTCCCGCTAATACCAAAAGGAATACTCCAAATGTTGCTTTTATAAACAAGAGGACTATAACCACGAATGAAAAAATAGCCGCTGCTATCCATACTTTTCTGGAATAATCAGAAACATTATTTTCCTTATTTTCTTCACCCTGTTGCTCCATAACATTTTTAAAAATTATTACTGGAAATCATTCTTCTTTTTTATTATTTCTGATCTCGGTTACTCTTAATTCCCGTTCCAGAAAATAATTTAAACCGGTACGCAAAACAGCGATGGCAGCCAGTTTCCCAATATCATCCCAGGTGGGCGCAATAGCCGTGGCCAAGATATCAGCCGCTAATAAAAGCTCCAACACAAGTGCCAGAGCACTTCCAAATTGAATGCGTATGTTTTGATTGGTGGTAGCATCATTGGCAGATATTAAATTTCTGCTATACCGGAATAAAAATTTAATTAAAGAAATAGCAATAACCAAAGCAGCAATAATTTCTACCACACTACTCAGGTGTTTGGTTATGATTTCTGCAAAGTCTTTCATTGAATTCATTATTGGTACAATCAACAATTGTTATTCCATTGATTCATATTCGTATTAAAATGAAAAAACTCCTTTTCGAAAATAAATTTTCGAAAAGGAGTAAGATCAATTTTATCATCAATAGAAAACCAGTGAAAGTAAGTACTTATTTATTTTAGATGATACCATGCAATGCATTAAATATTATCCGCAATAATTAAGTCCTGTTCCAATACGAGTTCTCTATTACAAGAATTAAATACCAGAACGGTTACCTCTAATCAACTGAAGGATAATTGCAATAACAGCAATGACCAACAGAATGTGAATGATACCGCCTGCATGAAAAGCAAACATTCCTAACAACCATCCAATAATTAAAATCACTGCGATGATATACAATAGATTACCCATAATAATTGTTTTAATTTCTAATAGTAATATAAAAACCTTGCCAAAGTATGACAATGCAATTCCAGAATTCTTTGATGCGCAATTTTGTTACACCATAAAAACAGTATGACCAGCTATTGAATTTGTGCTAATACTGTTTATGAAACAGCTAGCTGTAGTGATGAAACATAAAATGATATATTTCAAATGTAGTTTGCGATTGACTGTAAAAAGTAAACCCTTTTCAAACTAATGTAACTATCGTTTCAAATAGGTTACCTTACTTCTATACCACCACTTACAATTGTTGCTATATGAAACCAATACTACATCTTATCATACTGCTCTTTTTAATCGCTTCGTGCCATCCAAAAAGTAGTGACAAAAATGGCACTGAAGGAGTATATGGAAGTCCACATGCTGTCATTACAAAAGAACAAAATAATGAGAAGGGAAAAGGACCTCTTGCTTATGCACCAAACGTACCCCAGGTGCAGGATGGTGACACAGTAGAAGTAAAGATTGATGTAGATCATAAGCTCTTTGAAGTAAAAAAAGGAATCTCTTTTACGGCCTGGCTTTTTGGTGATTCCCTGCCAGGACCAATTTTAAAAGTTCGGGTGGGACAAACTATTAAATTTTCAATGACAGACCGTTCGAACGATTCTTCCCAACCGGGGATGAACATGGCACTTAACATGCAACCCATGCCGCACTCAATAGATTTTCATGCAGCAATGGTAAACCCGGAAGACAAGTACCGCAGCATATCTCCGGGTGAAACTATTCACTTTACATGGACGGCCAATTACCCCGGTGTATTCATGTATCATTGTGGCACTCCTATGGTATTGATGCACATGATCTCGGGCATGGTGGGTATGGTGATTGTGGAGCCAAAGGAAGGTTTTCCTGGCAAAGTAGATCGTGAATTTGCCATTGTGCAAAATGAATTTTATTTAAAACCGAAAGGTTCCCTTTATATACCCGACACCGCGTTGGCCATGCACAAGCAACCCAATTTCATGGCCTTTAATGGTAAGGTGGGTCAATATATTATAAGGCCCTTACATGCAAAAGCAGGGGAGCGAATCCGTATTTATTTTTTAAATGTAGGTCCAAATAATATTTCCAGTTTTCACGTAATAGGAACCATATTGGACAAGGTATGGATGGATGGAAATCCTGCTAATCAGATGGTAGGTATGCAAGCCGTGCTCGTGGGGCCGGCTCAGGGAGCTATAATGGAATTTATACTTCCCGAAAAAGGTAAATATACTTTTGTAGATCACTCTTTTGCAAATGCTGAAATGGGAGCTGCCGGCGTGCTGGTAGCGGATTAAAAAGCATTAAAATTATCATGAGAATAAACAGAAGTGGTTGGATAAGTATTTGCTTTATCAACCTGTGCCTTGTTGCTTTATTAGGTGTCATCCTGCGTAGCAAAATTCTTTTTTCAATTCCCTCTATCAATTTCCGAAATGTATTAAGTGCACACTCTCATTTTGCATTTGCCGGTTGGGCTGGTCTGTGTCTTATGACACTCTTAATCTTTGATCTGCTGCCCGAAAATAGAGCTCATAAAAATGTGTATGGAGCACTATTAATTAGTGTAGAATTGAGTTCGCTTGGAATGGCGTTTTGCTTTCCATTTTTTGGCTACAATGCCTTGACCATATTTTTCTCTACAGCTTATATAGTAGCAATGCTCGTCTTTGCACCACTCTATATAAAAGATGTTTTAAAATCATCTATTCACAAAACGGTAAAGTTGCTCAGTATTTCAGGCCTTTCCTTTCTGATTATTTCATTTGTAGGCACCCTTGGGCTTGTATATATTTTAGCAGGAAAATCTACTAACTCTTTGCTTTATCGTGATTCTATTTATTTTTTTCTACACTTTCAATACAATGGATTTTTTACGCTTTCGGTATTTGCCTTGTTCTTAAATTATCTTTCTTCTAAAGGAATTGTCTTTGGAAAAATTGTAAGCCGGTTTGCTTTATTTCTAGTGCTTTCGGTAGCTCCTACTTTGTTTCTTTCTATGCTGTGGCATAATAATGCGTTGATATATGCGATGGCAGGCATAGGTTGCCTCCTTGTAATAATTTCTCTTTTTTATTATTTTAAATTGTTGCGCTTGGCCACAAAATCCCCATTGTTTTCCAATAAAATGGCTTATTGGCTTTGGATTTTCTCCACCCTTTCTTTTTCTTTAAAAATGATTTTAAATGTTGGTACCATTCTTCCACAGTTAAGTGATGCGGTGTACAGCGATCATCCCCTGATCATTGGTTTTTTACACCTTGTCTTTTTAGGATTTTTTACTTTTTATGTGTTGGCAACTTTTATACAAAATGGATATTTTTCAATTAAAAATAAAACAGTCACGTATCCATTCATTATATTTTCTATTGGGATTTTTGGCAATGAATTCACGTTAATGCTCCAGGGCCTAAGCATTTTATTGCATACCAATAGCCCTTATTATAATTGGTTTTTATTAGCTGCCAGCATCTTACTTCTTAGTGGCGCTATCTTGATTGCCGCCACTCGTTTTATGGTAATAAAAAAACAAAGAATGATTGCGTAATAACTGGGAAGTACCAAGCCACTTATGAGAGTTGTTTCTGAAAAGAAAGTCTATTGAATTCCGTATTTTTCTTTTTGCCGGTTGGTAAGCAGGTCAAGCATTTTATTGCCTTCTAAAAAAGTAGTAAGGCCTACGGTGGGCGTGTATTCCCCGTTGTATCTATCAAAGGCTCCACTGATGTCCCATTGACGAACACTACCATCTAACGAGCCGGTATATACCTTTTTTTCATCGGGAGAAAAGGCTACGCACAATAAGTTCGTCATCTCGCCTTTAAACTCCCGGATGATGTATCCGTTCACATGCCACAATTTAGCAATACCATCTTGCGAAGCAGTTAATAAACGGGTGCCATCTTTTGCAAAAACAATTGAGCTAATTATTGAATTGGATTTTTTTTCTCTAAATTCTTGCAGCAAAAATCCATTCTTATCCCAAAGTTTAATGATGCCATTGCTATAGCCGGTAGCTATTTTGTTGCCGTCTGGCGAAAAGGCAACAGAATAAATTCGTCCATTCATTTCATCAAACTTTTTCAATCGCTTGCCTTGCACATTCCAAAGCTCCGGAGGTGCATTCTTAAAAGTTATCAATAACTTTTCTCCATCGGGTGAGAAGGTTACTGAATTACTAAAAGCCGTTTTTGTATCAAGCGTTCTAATTAAGTCGCCACCTATTTGAAATAAATGCAATCCGGATTGCTCCGATACCAGCGCAAGGGATTGCCCGCTTGGTGAAAAAGAAACGGAACGAATAATGCCGGAATCATCAGGAATAAAAAATGTCTTTTTTACATTGCCTTCAGTATCCCAAAGTACCGCAGACCCACGAGCTGTACCTGCTAATATCTCTTTTCCATCAGGTGAAAATTCAATGGAATAAATATTTTTTGGAATGTTTTTAAATTCTGTGGACTCGCCGGTTGCTAATTGTAATAAGTTTACTTTATCCGGAAATACGGTAAGCACTTTTGTTCCATCTGATGATACGGAATGAAAAAGAGGACAAACTTTATAATCATGAACGGTTTTATAAAATGCATTTTCACGATACATTTTATTTGCTAATGAATAAATTGAATTATTGCGATAACCTACTTTTTGCATTGCTACCTCAGCAAGCCGAAGCGCAGTGGTAGGATTTGTTGTCACCTCCTTCAAAGCCTGCTGCATCAATTGCAAAGCTTCCCCATCCTGTGCATTTTGGCGGGCCACCAGCCCCCTTATTTTTTCGGCTGAATTATCAGTATAAACAGTATTCACTTTAGTAATTACCCGATCAATGTGTAGGCTATCGTGGAATCGTAAGCTATCTAAAATCTGATCTTTTATGGTAGTAGTTAGCTGATGATAACGATCAATGACACCTTTGCTTTTTGATCTTTCAAAGGTCAATGCTTGCTGCAAAGATTCTTTTGCCTGCAGAGCCTTGTCCTCATTTTCTTTGGCTACTTCGCTTGCTGCGATGGCGCTGTTCTTTAACTGCTTTTCATGAAAATAAAACCAGCCAAGCAATAAAAAAGCAAGCCCAATAATGGAAAATAAAACGGCACGAAGGTTCTTTTTACGTTGCTCTTTTTTATGCAATTCTTCTTTCCATGCGGCTTTACTTTGCTCTAAATAAGCAAAGCTATTTTGGTAATCAGCATTATACCTTTTAGCCCACACCGGGCCGGGTTGAAAGGTCTGGTACCACAGCAAAATGGGTTGAAGTTCATTGCCCATTAAAAGATCTTTTTTATTCTGGTTATAAAGCGCTGCAGATTCTGTTAAACGAAGAAATGTTTTGCCTGATTCTGCTTCCTCATCTACCCATCCGTTCAATGTACTCCACTGCCGTATCAGGCTTTCATGCGAAATATCAATAAGGCTATCTCCTCCATCTAATTTTGAAACAATTAAAAATGCACGGTTGCCTTCAATAAACCGGGTAATAATAAATTGAATTTCATTTCTTGTTGCTCCTGTTATGGCTTCTAATTCAGTTAACCGTACCGGTCTTCTTACCTTCCTCCCTCTATCATCTACCACGGTCAGGGCCTGAAAGATTCGTTTGGTAAGGCCGAGTTCTTTATCGGACATTCCTTGCAATGCTTCATCTGCATGATTGGATAAAGCTTTTTCAATGCCACCTATTTTTTCATAATCATTCAGATCGAGTTCTCCATTTTTGTCCACATTCATCTCATAATCCCAAATGCGCATGAGGGCATGCTGCAGCAAAGGCAATTCGTCTTTCACTACCTGTACATCATTGAGCAGGCGGGCAGTGAGCGATGGATTAATGACTCCATTGTATAATTTTACCGGGCCTTCAATAGTACTTTTTAACTGCAGCCTGTTCAGTCGTGGCACAATGTATTGGCTTTGATTCATGGCTTCAGGAAGGCCATAAAAATTAGCACAGTCTCCTACAAAATCAGACCGCATCGTAATCACTACATATATCGGCAAATCTTTGCGGGAGGAAAGCGTTAAGAGAATATTGACAAAATCTGTGGCTTCATTTTTCTTGTCCAAATTTTCATTTTCCATTGAAAACCGGAACAATTCTTCAAATTGATCTACGAGTAAAAAGAAGTTAGTATTAGCTCCCCAGAGAGGCGCTAAAAGTTCCAGTATGGCATCAGCACCTTTTTCTTTAATGCCTTCTACTACTTCAGCTGCAGGCGTTGTATTGTCACTTAATTGTGCCAGCACGGCTTCGGCAAGGTTGGAAAGCGGACTTTGCCCGGGCTTCATAATGGCAATGCGCCACCGGTCGCGGTCATTGACGAGGTAGCCTGCTTTTAAACCAGGAATAAGACCAGCCCGCACCAAGGATGACTTACCACTACCAGAGCCACCGGTAACGGCTACAAAATGGAACTGATGAAGCCGTTGCAATAGCTCCATCGTTTGCTCTTGCCGGCCAAAAAACAAAAGACTTTCATCGCTTTCAAATGGCCTGATGCCTACAAAAGGATTTACGGTGATTTGTTTCATACAGCCGCTTTTAGGTTTTTAAGAAACTGCTGAAAGGTGTCGGAGTCAAACTGTGCGTGGTCGCTATTGTCCACAATGTTCACTTTTAGAAATCGTTGTTTTAATACAATATCATCAGGCTCTTTGTGTGGAGGCACCATTAAAATAAAAAATTCTTCCACGGGATAATTATTGGTAACAATCAATTGCAGCGCAGCACTCATACGTTCCAACACCCAATCGCGGGAAACTTTTCCATAGAAAAATACTAGTTTGCGCACCTGGCTGATGCGCTCTCCCAACATATTGATATTCTTCCGGGGATCGTCTTCCTGCGGGTTTATAAAAGGTTGTATCTCGTTTTCTAATAAACTTTTGCTTAAGTCAAAAGCATACATCTGATCATTGTAATGTGTGTCCAACAATACAGAAATTTTGTCCTCGCTTTTTTGTGGCTTTTTCGCCAGTTTAATTTGTTCTACCAGGTCAATGATCTCTTGAGAAATGGTACTCTTCATGCCGCGTACATATTCACACTTTTTATCACTTTGATTTCCTTTTTCCAAATCTGATAGGAATTGTTTGTACCGTTCCTCTTCTATCGTTTCAATATCAAGTTCAGCTGGTACCCATATGTATTGAGATTTAGCATATTGCAATCCAATCTCTGCCTGCTTTTGTGGATAACAGATGGTATCTTCTTCAATATCGCGGCCAGGATACTGATCAAATAAATGAATGGATAAATCCGAATCAGCTAGTTTCTCAATAATTTTTTTTTCATGAGCAGCCGCTTCATAGGGTGGGGGCACATCACTTATTACCCTATATCCTTTCTTTTCTAATTCTGCAATCGTTCTTTTTTTTGTGGTGCGCATTCCATCCGACACATCCCCAAAATAGATAGTGAATTCATTTTTACTACTTTCCGCTTCTATCTTTTTTTCAGCAGGTGTTACCGGTACTTTTTTAGGAAACTCAGTTACAATTTTTACTATGGCATCCCGCAGATTTTGAAGACTACTTTTAAATTGTGGGTCGCTTATCTCCAAAGGATCGCCCATGTCCTCTTTGTCTTTACTATCGTGAAACGGAAAGCCCGTGGTGCCACTTAATTCTTTTGGCCATTGTTGAAAAGGAATATTATTCAACAGCACATTAATGATTCGGGAACGATCACCTACCATGATACCTTGAGGTTCTTTATGCACTTTATCGTAAAAAAGATCTAATTCCTTTTTACAATATTCTGAACCCAGGTAACTGTTTGATGTGAGGCATAGCATTATGGCGGAATGATTGATGCCATCTGCAATAGAAGTATCAAACAATTTGCTGCCATCCAATTTCTTATTATCCCACCAAATTTTTACAGCTTCCGGCTTGCCAATACGCCTTGATAAAAGTATGTTGAGATCGGTGTAAAACTGTTCGATCCAACCTTTGGTTTGCCCCGATAATTTGTCATTGTCCAGATGAGCATAACTAATAAATATATCATAGGTAAAACCATCAATATAAGCCATGTATGCAGATTTAGATTTGGTAAAAGAGGAAAAGGGCAGGAACTTAAATTTACTGAATATTTGACCTACTTCAAATAATTCTATCTACCTATGTGGCAACAATTAAAATGAGAAAGAATAAAACCAATTTTTATTGTTTTGCCGTTTGTTCCCAGGTGCATAAAAAATTGCTTTTTTACCACTCATAATTTTGAACCCTAAAACAAACGTATCGTTATTTTTAAACAGAGATTTATCACTATGAAAATTCATTATCTATTCGCCCTTTTATTTGTTTTTATAGGTATTAAAAGCAATAGCCAAAACACTATAACAATAGGCCTGGAAGGAAACAAAATAACCTCTCACAATGAAAATTTAAATAAGGTTGGATTTGGTTTAAGCGCTGAATATTTTGCCAAATTATTTCCACATGGTGGCATTAAAGGGTATGCGGCGATAAACCGGTTTACTCAAACAAATAATGGAGGAACGGCCCTGTTTTTTCCTGTTCGCGTGGGGTATCAGCATTTCTTGTATAGCGATAATTTGTTTGTATTTGGCGAGACGGGTTTTGCTAGTGCACGGATTGAGAACAAAGTACAAACCGGTTTTTCTATGGCAGCAGGAGGCGGTTATAAAATTAATATGCCACAGGCTACCCTGATGCAGCTTTCGTTATTTTATAACTACCATCATTTTAAAATAAATCCCAACGTTCAATGGATTACTCTTCGGGCAGCGTATGGTATCAAGTATGGAAAGCGAAAAGCGTTTAAAAGAGAAGATTAAACTTCCAGACTATTAGTCAACTGCCGCTAAGTTGTGGCTTATAAGTTTTAAGTTATCCGCATCGAAACAAACAAAAAGCACAAGTTCAATGGTGTCATTACATTTCATAAAATGGACCACTGTTTTTACCGCAATTTCTGCTGCTTCTTTTTTTGGAAACCCGTACACCCCAGTACTTATATTGGGAAATGAAATGGAATGGCAATTATTTTCCACGGCTAGGTGCAAGGAATTTCTATAGCATTGTGCTAACAGTTCTCTTTCGCGGTTTTGGCCTCCATGCCATACAGGGCCTACAGTATGAATCACATAATGGGCCGGCAGATTTCCTGCTTTTGTAATGACGGCATTTCCTGTTTTACAACTGCCCCGATCGGCAATAATTTTCTTGCAATCCGCTAATATGGCCGGACCACCTGCCCGATGTATAGCACCATCTACACCGCCTCCACCCATTAATGAATTATTTGCAGCATTTACTATTGCATCCACTTTTAATTTGGTAATGTCGCCTTGCACTGCTTTTATGCGATCAGTTTTCATCCCTTTTTTATTGACTTTTATTGCTCTTCCGGCAGGTCACTATTTTATCAAAACAACTGAGCCTTTTTTAAATTCTTTACTCCCCCCTTCAAATTGATAACTACAGCTCCAAATAAACACATTTGTTGTTTGAGGCCTTCCATTTTGACTCCCGTTCCAACCAACGCCTGCTTTTTCAGATGTAAAAACAACTTCTCCCCAGCGGTTAAATACACTGAAAGAATATTCTTTAACCACACCGTTCATGATAGGATAAAAAAGGTCATTTTTTCCATCACCATTTGGTGTAAAGGCAGTTGGAATAAAGAACCCCATCGCACATTCTTTAGGGTTTATCATTACCGAATCGGTACCGGTGCAGCCAAAGAGATCCATTACCTGAAGTAAATAATTACCTGGTGTCTTCACATTTATGGAACGCGTTATTTGCCCAGTACTCCAGTTATAATTTTTATAAGATATTGCCGATTGAAGGACTATAGAATCAAAGCTGCAGATAGAAGTATCTGAAGGCAAAAAATCCTTGGGGGTAGGTATGATGCGGGTAATTTTAGAATAATCTTCTCCCTTACATCCATTTATATCTGTGACCTGCAGTTTATAAATACCAATGGCATCCACTAATATATTTTGTGTATGCTGCCCTGTACTCCAATTATATAATTTAAAACCATCTCCACCATCCAATATTTTTGAAGAATCAGAACAAAGGATAGAATCTTTATTAAGCCTTACCTGAGGCAAATCAAACACATTTAAAAGACTGATGGTATCCATTGCGGCGCATCCGTTCCCATCTTTCACCTTTACACTGTAAGCACCTTTATTGCTGACAGTAATGGATGATCTTACGGATCCATTGCTCCAAGCATACGTTGCGTACTTGTTTCCTGCATCAAGTATTAGAGAATCTCCCACACATATGGAAGTATCCTTACCTAAGTTTACAGGCACGGCACTATTAACTTTAATATGTACCGAATCTATAACGGTACAACCCGAACTTTTTTTGGCAAAGACGGTGTATGTAGTAGGTGTGGTAGGAAATAATACAGCAGTTTGTTTATCGGCGCCAGTAATATTTTGTTGAGGATACCAGGTATAAGAAGCAAACCCAGGGGAACCACTAATAGTGGTTGAATCTCCAATACAAATAATTTTATCACTGCCAAGGGTAAAGGGAATGGGGTCATCAAAAACTACTTTAATGGTATCGTTATATTTATTGTTGCAACCATCTAAAGCTTCTACAAAATAGGTTCCTGTTTTGGTTACTTTAAAAGTAGAATCAACCGATCCATCTTGCCATTTATAATTAAAATAACCTGCTTTCGCATTAAGCAATAGTCCTCCAATGCTACAGATCAACGTGTCTTTGCCTAAATCAATTGGGCGTAGCACCGAATTATTCACACTAATTTTTATTCTGTTACTTTCTGAAGTTGCATTGACCACGCAAAAATCATTTGATAGCAACAGACACCACACTTCATCACCATCCATTAATTTATTATCAGTATAACTATCTGTATTACCTCCTACATCCATACCATTCTTTTTCCATTTATAGGTAGGCAATGATCCGCCAAATGTAATGGCTGCCTTAAAAGTAACCGGGGTACCCGGACAAATAGTAGTAACTGTTGCTGCAATGGAGATAGTAGGAGTTACTTTATCCACCAGCTTTATACTAATGCTATTACTTGTTGTTTCCTTAGTTACCACACAAGGATCATTTGCAATTAAAATACACTTAATCACATCCCCGTCATTCAGGTTATTATCCATGTAAGTAACCGAGTTAGTTCCTACATCAATTCCATTTTTCTTCCACTGATATACCGGAGCACTTCCACCATTTGCAGTAGCTGTAAAAGTAACTGGAGTTCCGGGGCATATAGAAGTGGAAGACGCTTTTATAGTGATAGCTGGAACGAGGTTAGATACTACCGTTATTTTAATAGGATTGCTACTTGCCATTGAGGTAGTTATGCAAGTTTCGTTTGAGGTAAGTGTTGCAGTAATCTCATCCCCATTCACTAAATTATTATCTAAATAAATTGGTGAATTAGAACCTACTATCACGCCATTTTTTCTCCATTCATATACGGGGGCAGAGCCTCCAAACAGAGGAATGGCGGTAAATGTAACCGGGGTGCCCACGCAAATAGACGTTCCAGATGCCGTGATGGAAATGGCAGGAAGGCGTTTTGCCATTACTTTCATTATTATAGAATTGCTACCGGCCAACGGCCCCACAAGACAGGCAGCATTTGATGTTAATGTAGCCTCTACAACATCGCCATCGGCTATTGAATTATCCAGATAGTTGGTAGTGTTATTACCTACGGGAGCTCCATTTTTCTTCCATTGAATTAGTGGGGTGCTACCCTGGTTTGTTATAATGGCAGAAAAGGTAACTGGCGTTCCTACACAAATATCATTTAGTGAGGAAGAAATAGTAATTGTGGGCGTCAACTTATCAATTAGTTTCATTTCCACTACGTTGCTTTCAGACACTTTGGAAAGCACACATGGGTCATTAGCAATGAGGGTACAACTTATTAAATCTCCATTTTGTAACGCATTATCAGTATATACGGGAGCATTGGTACCAACACTTTGCCCATTCTTTTTCCATTTATATTCCGGCGCACTTCCCCCATTAGCTGCAGCGGTAAAGGTGACTAAGGTACCTGGGCAAATGGTAGTAGCAGAGGCTGAAATGGTAATTGATGGTACCAGGTTAGAAACAACCTTAATCGTTATCTTATTACTTTCAGCCAACTTAGTTGTTATGCACGTTTCACTTGAGGTTAATAGAGCGGTAATGGCATCCCCATCCGCCAAGGCATTATCGGTATAACTCGATGAATTGCTACCGACATCCACACCGTTCTTTTTCCATTGATACAAAGGGGCAGCACCTGGTATAGTGGCGGAGGCAGTAAAAGTCACTGGCGTGCCCGAGCATATAGAAGTGCCCGAGGATGTTATCGAAATTGTTGGAGTTTTCTTGGCTACAACATTTATTTCAATAAGATTGCTTTCCGCTAAAGGGGATAAAAGGCAACCAGCGTTGGAAGTAAGGGATGCAGTTATTTTATCTCCTGCACTTAGGGCATTATCAGAATAAGAAATACCAGTGGTGCCTACTGCTACATTATTTTTTTTCCATTGCACTTGAGGAAGAGTGCCTTCATTTGTAAGTAAGGAAGTAAATGTTACCGGGGTGCCTTCACATATATCTGTTGCTGTTGCTTTGATAGATATGGAAGGCGTTAACTTGGAAGCCACCGTTATCACTATTTCATTACTCACAGTAACTCCACAACTATTAGTAACAGTAGAAGTTATTTTGTCACCATCTTTTAGGGCTCCGGAGGTAAATGATGGTGAATTTGTACCCGCAGGTGCCCCATTAATTGTCCACTGATAAGTTGCAAGTGGACCTTCATCTTTAGCTGTAGCGGTAAAGGTAATTGGCGTTCCTTCACAGATAGCGGTGGGTGATGCTGTTATAGCAACCAACGGTTTTTTAAGTACAGTTACTGTGATGGCTGCAGTACAGGGAGTAAGTTCCTGAAAAAATATATCATCTAAACCGAAATCATTGCCATTAGCCGTTGTGTTTTGATTTAGAATAGTAATTCTTGCGGTGTCACTATTCCCTGAATTCCATAATTCAAAAAATTGCTGCCACTCATTTACAGCTTGTGGAGCGGAGAAAGGGGGTGGAATGATTAAGCCATTTATTTGAAATTGTAAAATAGCCGGGCTACCTGGAAGCATACTACTTACCCAGGCTGAAAAATTATAATCAGTATTTGGTTTTACTGCAATTTTTTGCGACCAAACTACAGCATTAGGAGCTCCCGCGCCATTTACAATCATAAAATTGCCACTACCGGTAGTATGGTCCTTGGTACCTATAAATTCACTGTGTAAGTTTTTCGCAATCTTCCCAACACCGTACAAGCCTTCTGGAATTAAACAATTTCCATCTGTACAATCTCTATAACCATAAGAACTATTAATGTTTACATCACCCTCCGAAAAATCTCCATTACTTACCAGGTTGGTAGAAAATTTACGCGATTTTAAAACGTAGGTTCTTGTTACGTCGGTTGTTACTATTGGGTCCGGGTCAGTAGTGCTGCTTAGGCCATCTGCAGGCGACCATATATAATCATTTGCTGGCTTTGCATGAAGCGGAAAGGAAGCACCCAAACAAATACTCGTATCCTTATTGAATATCCCAAGAGCATTACACACCTCCTCAGCTGTATTTAATTCCTTTAATGCTTTATTATTAAGACCAACCTCTGACCTATTTGATGTAATAACTTTTGCAGGATGATGTGCGCTATTTGTTTTAGAAAGTATTTTCTGCGCAGCAGAAGGAAGGCAAAAATTTATACCAATACAAAGCAGTACAAAAAATAGTACAGGCACCTTCATGTTTACACAATAGAAATTTTTTAAGGAATTCAGAGGAAAGGAAACTTTAAAGGCAGGAATAAAAAGTAGTATCGGAAGATAACAATTTTTAAAAAAAAACGACATAGATCAATATGAAAAAACAAATAAACCATTGACAATTATCAAAAGTTTTTTTGGTATTCTACATTGAATAATAATTATTTAAAATATTTAATCACCAGTCTTCCATAGCATTTGGAATAAAAATTGCCATTGACAAACACGTAAAAAAATTTAGAAAATTTAAAAAAATTGCTTTCGTAAGATTTCCCATTTTAGCAACAATTGTGCCATTGTAAGCCGATAAGATTGGATGGTGTTCACCATTTGGGTAGTGGGAGGGCTATCTGACTCTTGCAATAAGGAAAGAACTGTGCTGTTCCCGGCTTTCAGGGATGCAAAACCAGGTTCATTATTTATTCTGTTTCCGTTTGTGATGTTTGCCAGTTGACTATCTATTGATTGCCATGAAATATCAGATTTTCCCTTAATTATTGTTCTCATTGAATCAATGTCCTTCATGGTTTTATTGATCTGTAAAATATTTTTGTACGCTTCTAAGGAAAGGTCGTGTTGTCTTTGCAGGTCCTTGGTGGAAATAGCAACACGTGGATCCATTTTTACCTCCAATTGTTGTTGCACGGTTTTTCCATCAACGGAAAGTTTTACAAAATAATGCCCTGGCACCACAAAGGGTGAGGTAAAATTGGGAGAAGTACTTTTATAAATCGCTGCAATTGGAAAAGTGGGAGCTTCACTAAGAGGCGGGTATCGAAGGTCCCAAATAAACCGATGAGCGCCCGCTTCTTTGGAAAGAATTTGCTGTGGCCTTAACCAATAAGATGGTACGTTGTTTTCTGGAACTATATAAGGTTTGTCTAAGGAACTATATTTTCTAACCACCATACCTTTTGCATCAACTATCTCCAATACCACTTCCCCAGTAGCTTTTTCATTTAAGTAATAGTCTATTATGGCTCCATCAGGTGGATTTTCTCCAGCAGGTTCTTCCTGTGGCACAGGAGTATCTGTATTCATATTCCAACGTACCCGATAGGTGGGAGTTGGTTTATATAGAATTGGATTGTTTTTAAATGTGGTTGTACCTATTTGCCTAAGGGGACCAATGTCATCCAGTATCCAAAAACTTCTTCCATGTGTACCAACTACCAAATCAGCATCTTTTATTACTAAGTCTCTTATGGATGTAGCCGGCATATTTATACGGATTGATTGCCAATGCTCGCCATCGTCAAAAGAAACATACACTGCAGTTTCACTTCCGGCAAATAATAATCCTTTTCTTATAGGATCTTCCCGCACTACATTTATTGGATCATTGGGCAGGCCATTCACAATTTCTTTCCATGACTTTCCTCCATCATTTGTTTTATAAATATGGGGACGCAGGTCATCCAACCTTATTCTGTTGACTGCAGCATAAACAGTATTTGCATCAAAATGACTTGCATCCATTAACGATATTTTGCTCCAGGAAGAAACCGATGGAGGGGTTACATTCTTCCAGGATTTACCTCCATCTTTTGTAAGCTGTATCAAACCATCATCAGTGCCACACCAGATGGTATTGCTATCTTTTGGTGAGGGAGCAATAGTATAAATAACTCCGCGCCGCGGCATTGTTTTTAAATCTTCAGTTGTATAAATTCCCACACTTTTTGGAATGTCCCAACTCTGTCGGCTCAAGTCCGGACTTATTACTTTCCAACTATTGCCACCATTTCTTGTTTTAAACAAAACATTGCCTGCGTAAAATAAAGTCTTGGGATCAATGGGAGAAAATAGCACAGGAGCGGTGCGTAAAAAGCGATAATTACCTCCACGAACTACCTCAGGTGAAATGTTTTGTACCTGCCCGGTTCGCTTGTCAAAGCGAGTAATTTTTCCACCATAAATCAGGTTAGGATTTAGCGGATCAGGAGCTACGTATCCGTATTCTTCCACCCCCACCGGATGCCATTCTCTATACGTTATTTGACCGTCATTGCCTCTTGATGCAATACCCACTGAGCCACTCTCCTGCTGTGCTCCATATACATTATACGGAAAAGAATTGTCTGTACTCACATGGTAAAATTGAGCAGTAGGTTGATTGTACCATGATGAGAAAGTATCGCCGCCATTTACAGTTATTATTGCTCCCTGATCGCTCGCAATTAAAATGATATTTGAATTGTCAGGATTTATCCAAATGCGGTGATAATCATCTCCGCCCGGAGCTCCCCGAAAAGCAGTCCAGTTTTTTCCTCCATCAACTGATTTCCAGGTAACCACGTTTGCACTATACACAATGTCTTTATTTTTTGGATCCACCTTTACTTCTGCAAAGTCAGATCCACGGCCCCAAAAACGTTGATCGCTTTGTATTCTTAACCAACTTTCACCTCCATCATCAGAGCGATAAATTCCTCCAAGCGCACCTGCATCCACAGTAGCGTACAAGCGGTTAGGATCACTTGGTGCAATGCAGAATCCAATTCTACCAAGACCTTGAGCCGTAGTGGGCAAGCCTGTTACTAATTTGGTCCAGGATGTGCCTCCATCTATTGATTTAAATAAGCCGCTTTCAGGGCCATTCCACGCACCATTTTCCCATGGCCCTTGCCGGGCAGCCCATAAAGCTGCATACACAATATTCTTATTTTTTGGATCAATGGTTACTTGTATTGCACCTGTATTTTCGTCCTTGTATAATACCTGCTGCCACGTTTTTCCGCCATCAATTGTACGGTAGATGCCTCGTTCTTTATTAGGACCGTAAGGATGCCCCAATACGGCAGCAAATACTTTGTTTTCATCCTCTGGATCAATTGCTAACCCTCCTATCTGTTGTCCATCGGCTAGTCCCAAATGTGACCATGTTTTTCCTGCGTCCGTTGATTTATACATTCCGTTGCCTACAGAAAGATCCGGTCTTTGCAATCCTTCACCGCTGCCAACATATAATACATTTGGGTTTGATAAACTTACCGCCACATCTCCTACGGAACCTGTAGCCTGTTGGTCAAAAACAGGAAACCAGGTGCGGCCATAGTCCGTGGTTTTCCATACACCTCCATTGGTCACGCCTATGTAAAATACGTTAGGTTGTTGGGGCACACCTACAGCTCCCACTGTTCTTCCACCACGATGTGGACCAATCATTCGCCAATGCATGGCATTGAATAAATCAGGTGAAAAGGATTGAGAAAATAAGATGATTGGAAAAAAGAAAGTAACGATTAATAAAAAGCTATGGCGGCGCAACCAAGGATAAAAAATATTACAAATGTTGTTAGAGTTGGTTTCCATAATTCTACTTTTAAAAAAAACGAAAAAAGTTTTGCTATATATTTCTGGAGAGTTCAATGTCAAGTTCTGAGTATGATATAATCTCTATCGTTCCAATTTAAATCGATCATCCACCCTTGGCTTTTGTTTCGTTTCACTCACCTTCCATCCGGTACGATACATCCATTGAGTCATTTTATATAATTTATTAATGTCGATCCGGTTGGATTCATCTTTTGGAGTATGATAATCATCGTGAAGCAAGGTGGTATAGAAAATGGATGGGATACCGGCACGGGCATATGGCAAATGATCACTTCTAAAATACCAACCTTCCGGATGCTCCTTTTTATCCCAAAGAGTATCCAAGAGAAAATGAGTGCTTTCTTTATTTGCAGCCAATGCCATGGCAACCAGGTCGGATGAATTTTTATGAGGCGCCTGAGTTCCTAACAAGGCAGCACTATCCGGGTTGTTCCTACCAATCATGTCTCCATTTAAAACAGCTATTATGGATTGCTTTTCAACCGTTGGGTGATCCACAAACCATCTGGATCCTAATAGGCCGCGTTCTTCGGCACCATGCCATACAAAAAGGGCAGATCGTTTTCCAGGCTTTTTTGCCCAGGCTCTTCCAATAGCAAGCAAGGCAACACTCACGGTGGCATTATCATCAGCGCCGTTCCATATAGAATCTCCACCTATTGCAGGCCCTACCCCATCGTGATCATGGTGACCACTAAATAGTACAAATTCTTTTTTTAAAACAGCGTCTGTACCAACCGCTTTTGCTATCACATTTACTGATGGATATATAAAACTTTGCATGTCTATATCAAGCGATACTGTTGCACCCGGTTGCGCCAAAAGGGATCCTAAACTTTTGCGTACAATGAGAATGGGTATACTGTTTATTGCCGCGGCAGGCAAGGAGTTTTCCAACACATAACTTCCTTCTTCAAACCCATGGCCTGCAAAGGCTATAGAAGATTCTGTAAGATCATCAGCTACCAATAAAATAGCAGCAACTCCTTTGCGCCTAAGCACAGAAGTTTGTTGTCGAACTGCAGATAATATGTAACGGTATCCCCAAAGGCTCATGCCGGGCGCTGGCATAGGCACCGGAGGTTGAATGTTTATGGCTACTATTTTACCGGCTACATTATTGGTGGTATCCCCCATTGAATTAAGCCACACAACGGGTCCATGAAGTGTAGCATTTACAGGGCTGGTGACCCAGGCATCTTTCCATAAAGCAAGTTGTTTTTCATTTATTTTCAACCGGCTTTCAGCACCCACCATGGTGCGACGAATTGGGAAAAACTGAAAATAAGTTCCATCATCTCCCGCTGGTAACAACCCTGCTTTTCGTGCCTGCTCTGCCACCCACACAGCAGCTCTTAATTCATCTGTAGTGCCCGCACGGCGTCCCCGCATTGAATCGCTTGCTAATGAAAAAAGATCGTGACGTAAATCAACAGAAGTTATAAGGGACAGACCCGGTGGATCTAAGGCTGACAACGGTTTTGACGTATGTTGTGCATTCAATTGTACAAAAGAAAAAAGAGCGGCAAGGCAAATAATCCTGTTCATCTTTCGTTGTATTTTTTACTATTTAAAAAAATGATAGCTATTGAAACTAAACTTTCTTTTTTATAAAAATATAATACCGGTTAACCGGTTGTTAATGGAAAAATAGGTTCTTTTATTAGCTGTTGCTTTGTGATAAGAATTTAAACAATTAAAAAATTATCACCATGAAAAAAGTAATCTTAAGCTTGATGCTCGTAGCTTCTTTAGGAATTGCGGCGTCTGCTCAAACAACAGTAAAGACAAAAACAAACCCAGCGCATTCTATGCAAAAATCAAAGATGCAGACTGAGGGTACTGAAAGCAAAGACAAAGTAAAAAGCACGTCCACTGTGCCTCAAAAAATGCACAACGCGGTAAGACCTAAGCACAAAAAACACCATGCAAGAAAAACAAAGCATAAATCTACAGCTCCTAAAAAATAAACCTCAATGGTAGCATGGTTAAAAGTCCCCTGTACGTGCAGGGGATTTTTTATTTTCAGCCCCGTTAACATCCTATTAACCACATTTACCATTTACATATAACTAGTAATTAGGAACTTTATAAGGCAGTCCAGCAATAAAATAAACGACTTAAATTTTTTCTCTTTTTTTAATGTTCATGTGGTTTCTTCAGTGAAAAGGCAGGTTTGAAAAACCTGTCTTTTTTTGCATACTATCCTAAAATTATTTCCAATTAAACCGGTAACCTGTTTGATGAATTGTTTCGATGGAAACCGATGGTTCTTGCCGGATCAATTTGCGAAGCCGCGCTATAAATACATCCATACTTCTTCCCAAAAAATAATCATTCTTACCCCACACATATACCAGGATGTCTTCCCGTTTTAAAATCTTGTTAGGATGAAGGCAAAAAAACTCTAACAGGTGCGTTTCTTTCCCGGTTAATATTTGTTCTTCTTTGTCAATCAACAACCGGTTTTCTGAAGGTATAAATTGCAGTTTTCCTATTTTAAATTCTGCTCCCTGCTGTGGCATCATCATCCGGTTTCGCCGCAAAAAAACCTGCATCCTGCTTACCAATTCTTTCATGTTGAATGGCTTTGTAATGTAGTCATCAGCCCCCACCTTAAATCCTTTAAGTTTATCTTCTTCCATTGCTTTTGCAGTTAAAAAAAGAATAGGGACCACATCACTTTTCAACCTTATTTTTTTTGCCAAACCAAAACCATCAAGGCAAGGCATATTAATATCTAAAATGCAGATGTCCGGATCCTTCTTTTGGTATTGATCCCAGGCTGCTTCGCCATCCGGGCAGTTGATTACTTCATACCCTTCTTCTTCAAGGTTGTCTTTTATAATAAACCCTAATTGAAGATCATCTTCTGCCACTAATACGCGGATTTGCTTTTCCATAATCTTGCTTTAAGAAAGAGGTAGCCTAATGCTAAAGTTACTCCCAACGTTCGGTATGCTTTCTACCCATACCTTGCCATGATGGGCCTGTAAAATTCGTTTCACAAAAGGAAGGCCTAATCCAAAACCTCTTGTGGTCATTAAATCTCCCCTTGGAATTCTATAAAACTTTTTAAAGATTTTTTGGTAATGCTTTTGTTCAATGCCGAGGCCATTATCTTTCACTGAAAAAATAATATAAGCTCCTTCCTGCTTCGTGGCTAATATTATTTTTGGCTGCCGCGAATATTTTAAGGCATTCTCTACCAGGTTTATAATTACAATCAATAAATACCCTCGGTCACCAATTATCAAAGGCGAAGACACGGTAAAGGCATATTCAAAAATCGCTTTCTTTTCATCAATTAATGGCTTTAAATGCCGTATAGCTTCTTGTACCAAATCGTCGATATTAACCTGCTCTTTAATTAGATAAAGTTGGTTTGTTTCTGCATGCGCATGTTTGAGCAATCGCTCTATCTGATGGTGCAGGTACATGCTTTGGTATTTTACTATGGCCGCATACCGCAATAGTTTTTCGGGCTTATCCAATATGGCAGGATTCTCCAATACATCCGCCGCTAAGTTGAGTACCGAAACCGGCGTTTTAAATTCATGCGTAAAATTGTTGACAAAATCTTTTTGCACTTCATTCAAAAATTTTTGCCGGAATAAATAATAAAAACTACCGCTTAACAAGATTAAAACTATAAGCAACAACACACTACTGATGATCCAAAAATTCATTAAACCTAATATGTATTGCTTGCGGTGTGGAAAATATAGCGCCATGTAATTGTAAGACGTAGGCCCTGTGGGCAAAACCACATTTTTGTTTACCGAGCCGGTAGCTGAAGGCAAAAAAGCCTGGTACACATACTTCTTTTTTTGAGCCTCATATATGCCCATGTAGCAATCCGTAAATATGTCTTCATCTTCCAGCTCTGTTTGCAGGTAATAAGCGGTACTGTCGTAAGCAGCAATGTTGTTGATGCGAATGAAAAAGGTTTGACTGTTTGGATTTACAATAAGTTCATTCAGGTTAGAAACAGAGAGGATCTCCGGATGCAGGTCTTCATAAAAACCACGAACTGATTTAGCCACACTGTGGTCAAAATTCTTTTGTTCAAAGCGGTAAACTTTGTTTAGCCAGATCAGCTGAAATATAATAATAGCAGCTATGACTAACGTGCTAATAAAAATACTTAATCGAATTGTTTGCGACCGCAAAACCATTTTATTTACTTCTTGAAGTTGGTCTTTTTTCCCGGAAAAGAAATACAAAGCATCATGAAATTGTAAGCATGCTCTTTAGGATAGATACAAAATTTACATTTCTTCCTTACTGTTTAAGGCTGTTAACATGCACTTAACCGCCATTAACTCCAACACAAAGTCAAAAGATAATTCAACTTTATAAATCTTATTTACCCATGATGCGGTATCACTATTCCTTTTAACCTCCGATACATTTCTGTAGCATATTCATCCGTCATGCCACTTAAAAAATCAAGAGCATTCAACACCTTTTCATAAGGGTGGTTTGTTAGTTTAAACTCTGTAAACTGAAAGGGGAAAAGTTTTAATACCCGCTCTTCTTTGTGGGAAGGTTTTACTTTAAGCAGAGCCGGTACAAAGAGTTGTAGCAGTTCCGACATTACATTATACCCGGCAATCTCTATTTGCAATACCGTATCATGGCTATAAATTTTATTTACAGAAATATCCTGCACCAGCGTAAGCGCCCCGGTACGGGTTTGAATATTATCTATTAAAGTGTCATTAAATGAACCGGATAAAATAGCCTCTTGATGGACCAGAAAAACATCAGTGGCTTCTAACGCCAACAGGTTTATGACCTTGGCCCGCAAAAAAGCAATACCCTCATTGGTATCTTCTATATTTTTAAAAGTACCGTACGTTTTATCTGCATTTTCTCCCTTTCTGTTTACGCATTGGATCACTTTTAAAAACGCTTCCACCACTTCCTCCTTTTGCAATATGCCCAAGCGCTGTGCATCTTCCATATCTACTATAGAATAACAAATGTCGTCTGCCGCTTCCACCAGGTACACAAATGGATGGCGTTTATAAACCAACGGTTCGGTGCTTTCCGGTATCATCCCCACTTCAGTTGCAATGGTTCGTACGGTTTCTATTTCGGTACCAAAAAAGCCCCACTTTTTCCGGTGCTTGTATTTTTTATCTACCGCCACAGATTCGCAAGGGTATTTAAGAATGCTGGCAATAGTAGTGTAGGTAAGGCCAAAGCCACCTTTGTTTCTCCCTCTGTAGCCATGCGTTAATATGCGGATGGCATTGGCATTTCCTTCAAAAGTGCAAAGGTCTTTCCATTCCTTTTCATTAAAAAAAGAGCGCAGCTCCTGCCCTTCAATTTTTCCCTGTGCATTATCAATAAAGTAAGCAGATATTGCTTTTTCGCCCGAGTGGCCAAAGGCAGGATTGCCAATATCATGCGCCAAACAACCGGCGGCTACCACGTTTGCCAATTCGTACCGGTAAAATTCATAAGCCGCTTCGTTGGTGCGTTTAAAGTCTTCACTTATCTGTTCGCCAACCATCTTGCCCAAAGATCTTCCCACAGATGCCACCTCCAAAGAGTGGGTCAACCGGTTGTGCACAAAGGCAGTACCGGGCAGCGGAAATACTTGTGTTTTATTTTGAAGTCTTCTAAAAGCAGATGAAAAAATTAGCCTGTCAAAATCACGCTGATATTCTGAGCGCGGACCCACCGGAATTTTATCAGAACCAACTCGTTTGTCGGTATAAATAGTTTCAAACCTCATAGTACATTATAACTAATCGGTAAAAATACAGCCTAATGGGTTAGCTACTTTAGGTTGTATGAAGTTTTGGAATTTGGTAGCCGGCCAATAGCCCTGATGCGGCTGCAGTGGCGTCGCTCCGTTCAACAGCAGCGCACTGATGTTCTATTTATTAGCAAAGGCGAAAACATTTTTTATATCAGGTGCAGCCTTAATCTCATAAATAAAAAAGAGATATTTATTTCGCTAAGACAAAAGAAATATAAGGTTAGAAATTCCGGAAAAAGAGAGGAGAAAGTAGAAGTCTTGCAATAGGCAAAAACGAATTAATTATCGGTGACAGTGCACCATAATTAATGGTTCTTGTGCCACACGAAAACAATAAGGAGTTGTAAATAAGTATTGCTTTGAATAAATAAAAATAGATTGTTCTTTTTTACTTTTTATACAATTCGTACACCATTTTAAAAATGGAAGTAATACAATACTCCTAAAAGAATTATTAAAAAGACCACCGTATCATACAGATCTTTTCCAAAATCTTTGGTGCCTTTCGTTACAATAGTTTGTTGCTTATGCCTCATAGTGGTACTTTTTTGAATGATCAAATAAGAATAGGACTATGATTTTTCTGGATTGGAAAAAGAACAAAGCGATCAGCCGGATTAAGGCGTTGCTTTTTTATAGTGTTTGTAGTTAAAGTGGCCTGCTACGGGCTTTTCAGTAGAAGTAGTGAACGGCAACAAACCTACTCTTGCTTTTTTACAAATGCAAGTATGAACCCTTAATTTTTTTCACCAAGCCTATTTTAATTTTGTGAATAATGGTTCGTTCGCTGCTTGCTGACTAGTAGGATACTACTGGTTTATTTCTTAAAAAATATTGATGTTAGCAATCCTTTTTTCAACCACTCTCTATTTTACATCAATAAATAAATGGCAGAAATAATTAGTTTTTATATTCTATTTTATGGGTCGCTTTTATTGGTGAAGGGTCTTTTCTTTTTGCCCGCGGTGCTATATTAAGTATCTTACAAGGATGAGATCAAAAGGTAAATATGATGTTGGCAAGCCTTTTCTTCTTCTCTTCATTTTTATCATTTTTCTTTTTAAAATTTCCATTGCTCAAAAAGTTATATCTATTCAGGTAAAAGGAGGTATTAACCCCGCTTCTGCAGATTTTATAGAACGGGCCATCGAAAAAGCCACTGCTGAAAATGCAGCATGCTTGGTGATACATTTAAATACTCCCGGCGGTTTACTTACTTCTACCAGGGACATTGTAAGCAACCTATTAAAATCAAACGTACCAGTAGTGGTGTATGTTTCTCCTACTGGGGCACATGCCGGTTCTGCAGGAGTTTTCATCACTATGGCGGGCCACATAGCGGCTATGGCTCCAGGCACTAATATAGGTGCTGCACACCCCGTAAGCCTGCAAGGCAAAAGCGACGAAGTGATGAATGATAAAACCACTAATGATGCCGCCGCATTTATAAGATCTATCAGTGAAAAAAGAGGAAGAAACAGTGAGTGGGCAGAAGATGCAGTACGGCACAGCGTAGCCATTACTGAAAGTGAAGCGCTTGAAAATAAAGTGATTGACCTGATTGTTCCTACTGAAAAAGAATTGCTGAATCAAATAGATGGGAGGCGCATAGAAGTAGCTAATGGATTTAAGATCCTTCATACAAAAGGCGCTACAGTGCAAATTTTGGAAATGGGTTTCTTTCTTAAAGTATTAAATTTTATATCCGATCCGAACATTGCTTACCTATTAATGATGTTTGGTTTCTTTGGAATTTTATTTGAATTATTTAATCCGGGATCCATCTTCCCAGGCATTGTTGGCGTCATATCTCTTATCCTTGCTTTTTATGCTTTAAGTTCTTTACCGGTAAATTATGCCGGTGTGGCACTTATTGTATTTGCTATCATTCTTTTTTTATTGGAGGTAAAAATTATCAGTCATGGCCTGCTGGCTATAGGTGGCATTATCTCCTTATTACTTGGTTCCTTATTCCTATTTCGATCAAGCCCTACACAACATATTGTTGCCGTATCGTGGACGGTTATTATAGCGACCACTGTTGTCACGGCGCTCTTTTTTTTATTTGTTATTGGTCTTGGTTTAAAAGCACAACAAACTAAACCGGCATTAGGTATTAGCGCCATGATCGGTAAAAAAGGAACAGCACTTCAAGAGCTAAATCTGTCGGGTCAAATAAGCTTAGCCGGAGAGATCTGGAATGCCATTTCTATAGGTGGTAAAATTGAAGTGAATGAAGAAGTAATAGTAACGGACATGAAGAACCTGACTGTGTACGTAGAGAAAGACAGCAGGGCAACATAAAAATTATATTTTTTTGGTTACTTAAATTTTTTATTATGGGACAATTTCCGCTAGTGTTTGCTATTATCATTGTTTTCGCATTGTACATTATTGCCAGTGCGGTGCGTATTCTAAGAGAGTATGAGCGTGGTGTAGTTTTTAGGTTGGGCCGGGTGCTCAATGATGGCGTAAAAGGTCCTGGACTTATTATACTAATACCCATCATTGATAAGATGGTGAAAGTAAGCTTGCGCACCGTGGTAATGGACGTGCCTCCGCAAGATGTAATCACACAGGATAACGTTTCTATTAAGGTAAATGCAGTTATTTATTTTAGGGTAGTAGATCCACAAAAAGCAATCATTGAAATTGAAAATTATCTAATAGGAACTTCCCAACTATCTCAAACTACTTTAAGGAGTGTGTTGGGGCAATCAGAATTGGATGATCTGCTTTCGCAACGCGAAAAAATAAACATACGCCTGCAACATATAATAGATGCACAAACAGAACCGTGGGGAGTAAAAGTAACCCATGTGGAAGTGAAACAAATAGACTTGCCACAGGAAATGCAGCGGGCAATGGCGAAGCAGGCAGAAGCAGAAAGAGAACGCCGAAGCAAAGTAATTTCTGCAGAAGGAGAGTTTCAGGCTTCTCAGCGGTTGAGTGATGCAGCCAAAATATTAAGTGAGCAACCAAGTGCACTTACCCTTCGGTACCTCCAAACATTAAGAGAAATTGCAACTGAAAATAATTCAACGACCATCTTCCCCGTGCCGATCGATATTTTAAAACCATTTATGAAAATGGCCGACGATGAGCAAAAAAGAAAGGATAGTGAAAAATAATTTTTAATAAAATGATTTTCTATTATTGATGTTACATAAAAAAAGCCCGGAAACTTCCGGGCTTTTTTTATGTACAAGGACTTAGTGTTTTACTGTTCTTTTATAAACTGTTTTTTTGGTTGGATGTTTTTTATCCCTATGTTTTCCATAAAGATAACCACCTGCTCCACCAACGACACCGCCTATCACAGCACCTTTTTTATGATTTTTACTTACCACAGCTCCTGTGACTGCTCCCGCTCCAGCGCCTACCAAGGTTCCCTTTTTCTTCTTGCTCATGCCGGTTTTCGTTTCTGTTTTTACCGTTTGTGCGGCCGCTTTATTAAAACCTGCAGATGCTAGTGTGAGACCAAAAAAAAGGCTTAGTCCGAAAATAATTTTTTTCATAAATAGCTTTTAATTTTTTAATTATTAATTGATCCTTTGTGCATTTTCGTTTTGTCTATGCACTGAGGCAAATCCAAAAACAAGGCCATAATAATTTTAAAAAAAAGTAGTACGGAACGTGCGTAAAAAAAAAGGATTAAGAATCGTTACGTATCTATTTTTTTGCCGCTATTCGCCAAATAATATTACTTCCATCATCTGCTAATAAAATAGATCCATCCTGCAATTGAGCCATTCCTACCGGCCGGCCATGCACCTCACTTTGGGATAAATCAGAAACAAAGCCCGTTAAAAAATCCTGTGGAGGACCATTTGGTTTTCCATTGGCAAAAGGCACAAACACAACTTTATAACCGGATAATACGGACCGGTTCCACGAACCATGCTGCGCCACAAAGGCACCATGACGATAGACAGCAGGAAAAGAAGATCCGGTGTAAAAAATTAATCCAAGCGATGCCGTATGAGAACCCAGGGCTACATCGGGAACAACGGTTTTACTGACAAGGTCAGGCCTTTTATCTTTTATCCTTGGGTCTTCATGGGCTCCAAAATAGGCATAGGGCCAACCATAAAAAGCACCTTCCTTTACCTCTGTCAAATAATCAGGAACCAATTCATCGCCCAGGTTATCTCTTTCATTTACTACTGTCCACAGTTTGCCAGAAGCAGGTTCCAAAGCCATACCCACCGGATTGCGCAGGCCTCCTGCCACTATTTTTTCTCCAGAACCATCGAGGTTAATTTCTAAAATGTTGGCCCTTCGTATTTCATTTTCCATTCCATTTTCTCCGCTATTAGATCCGGACCCAACAGATATAAAAATTTTAGTGCTGTCTTTATTTGCAATGATGTTTCGTGTCCAATGGTTGTTGTAGCCACCGGCAGGTAAGGAACGTATTTTTTTTCCCGCTCCTTTGATCTGCATATCTCCACTTTTATAATCGTATTGAAGGAGGCCATCAGTATTGGCTACATAAAAATGGTTTCCCAAAACCAACATGCCCAAAGGCTGATTCAACCCTTGCAGAAAAACAGTTCGTTGTTCCGGTATACCATCGCCATCCTTATCCCGAAAGAGAGTAATGCGGTTAGCACTTTCACCATAATGGTGTGTTTTTATTTTGCGGGAAAGTTGAGCACCTATTTTTTTAATACCACTCAATATTGTATTGGATTCTGCTATCAATACATCACCATTGGGCATCACGTATATCCAACGAGGATGGTCCAAACTATCTGCAAAACGCGTTACTGAAAAACCTGCTGGCGCAATAGGAGTTTCGCCTTTTTTCCAGCCAATAATGCGGCTAAAATTAGAGGTGGATTTTGTGGCAAATGGCAATGGTAGTGAATCTGCATTGTAGTTGGCCGTAACTGCAGAACCGGCATAAGCTTGCTTTTGAAATTTATTGTTGGTGCAGGCTATAGTACAAAATGATAAGAGAATTCCGCTAATTATATTATTATTCATTAAAGCTATTTTCAGTACAGGATAGCAGGTTAAAAAATTGTGCCTTGCTCTATTAAAAATTAAGAAAACCAACATAAAAAAATAAAATGTATTCGCTGGAAAATCGTTTCTCTGTGTGGTATGATAATAGTAGGATTAGTAGTGACTAAATTATTTTTATTATGGACATTATTATTCAGTCATTAGGATTTAAAGCAAGTGATCACTTAGAAGATTTTGTACGCGAAAAGGTATCGAAGTTGACACCAAATGATCATATTGTACGGGCTAATGTTACTCTTTTTCAAGGCCCCGATCGCAACGCAAAAACGGATTACTGCGAAATAAGATTAGAAGTACCGGGTAATGATCTTTTTGTGAAAAAAAGTGACGCAAGTTTTGAACAAGCCATTGATGATACAGTTACCACTTTGCAAGGAATGTTGCGCAAGGAAAAAGAAAAAAAGATAGATAGAAGGCAAAGCGGAATGAAAGCCGTTTAATACGTTATTATAAAATCAAATTTTAAAGGATACTTTTAAATACGTATCCTTTTTTTTAAATGAATACGTTGATAAAATAGAAAGGAATAAAGCTCAACCGTGGCGCAATTGTTGAATAATCATTAAAAAAAATAGAATTTTATTGAACATTTATTAACCCAAAAATTGAAACATGAAACATTTATCAAAGACTTTCAGTATTAGATCGGTGATCACCTTGGTATTTCTTTGTGCCATGCAAACCATTCTGTGGGCGCAGGATAGTACCAGTTCTACTATGTCCTCTACCAAAAGTGTGACCACTTCCACACAAACTGAGAATTGGTATTCATCTCCGTGGGTTTGGCTGGTGGGTGCCGCTGTTTTTATTTTATTACTAATAGCACTTACCCGTGGCTCTAGCAGCAAACGCACAGATAATTCATCTACAGACCGTGTGACGGTAACGAAAACCGTAAGCAGAGATACAGATGGAGATACTGTTTAAATAAATTTATTATAGAAAAAATAGCCGCGAAAATTCGTGGCTATTTTTTTGTACTCTTGTCAAAGTCATTTTGAAAACCTTCTTTTAATGGTAGCTATTAAAAAATGGTTTTAGCAAAAAATGGGAAACTAAAAATTAATGAACGAGCAAAATTTTTATAAAGCAGTGCAGGAAAAATCATCGGAGGCGGGCATCAATCCATTACTGTTGCTTTCCGGCATTGAAGGGCTGTACACTTTTCGTGATGTTCCCCTCAATACGATAAATTATGAATTTTTAGATAGCCTTATTCTATCCATTTTTGCATTGCGTGTTGGCGATAGTTTTCACAACATGGCATCGGAAAACCTACACAATGCAAACGATGCAGTAAGAATAGCCGCCGCAAAAGAACTTACTGAAATGAGCTCTGATGAAATTGAAAATTCTTCTAATAAATATTTACAATCTTTTTCAAAAATTTTGGCAGGCAAAAGCGTTATACGGAGATACCATGAAAAGGCATTGGAGGTAGCTGCCATTGAAATAAAAAAGGCACAGGTTATTTTTGCCACACCCAGTATCAGCACTATTATTTTATACATCACTAAAAATGATGAATCTGGAGCGCTAAACCTTGCCAACCTGGTGTAGCTACTATTTTTACATTTCCATAAATGCCGCAATTTGTTTCATTATATTAAATAAAAAAGCACCTCTGTCTAGAAGTGCTTTCTTACTATAAGGTCTCTTTTATTTATTGAAAATAGTTCCAAAAAATACTTTCATTTCATTCCAGGATGCAGTATCAGCTGCACCATTATATTCAATAGGCATATTAAATTTAGAGCCCGTGGCTGTAGAGGCCGGATTGGTAAAAGCATGCGTGGCACCCGGATATACTTTAAAAATATAATTTGCATTCACAGAATCCATGCTTTTTTTAAATGCTGCTACTTCTGCATCAGACACAAACTGGTCTGCGCCTCCATGGCATACCAGAATCTTTGCTTTCAATAAATCTTTATTAACCGGTGCACCGGATAAATTGCCATGAAAACTCACCACTCCTTTTAGCGGAGCGCCAAGCTTTGCTGCATTGAGCACTACAAAGCCACCATAACAATAACCTATTGCTGCTGCTTGTGTCGTATCGGCCATTTCCATTTCATTCGCTTTTTGCAAAGCCGCCATCAGCCTTGTTTTAGCCAATTGTGGGTTTTGATAAAAAGGCATTGCCATTGTTTGCGCCTGTTTTGGATCTGCCGCTATTTGCCCACCACCGTACATATCTACCGCCATAGCGAGGTACCCCATTTCTGCCAGCATTTTAGCCCGCATTCTTGGATAATCATTAAGGCCCCACCACTCCGGCACTACTAATACTACCGGTCTGATGCCTTTTACCGCATTATTATAAGTAATAAAACCATTGCAGGTAACGCCATCGGCACTATAGGTTACTGCCTCTTCTTTAATATCAGCAGCAACCTCTTTTTTTGCTTCTGTTTTATTGGATGAAGATTCATTGGCACAGGATAAAAAATAAAGAGAGGACGTAATTAGGAGAACGTTAAGGAAAGGTTTGAAGGTCATCTTTAGTAAGATTTGTTGGTTAGAAAATTATACAACATAAATTAGGTAATAAAGTTTAATAAACAGGTGGAGTATTAGGGGTTTAAGGAAGGTAGAATTTGAAAAGGAGCTTCTCATTAGTGAAAAACTACGTTCCCTTCTGCAATCAATTTAAACACCTGCACCAGCTCCACTAATTTTTTTTGATCTTCCACTTTCATATAGCAGGAGGCTGCGCCGGAAGTTATTAATTGATTGCGCAGTGTGGCCGTCATTCCTGTAGAATACACAATAACCGGAATGTTTTTATAAAGTTCATGCGTCTTAAGAAAGGCCAGAGTAGTACCGCCGTTCATTTTTGGCATATTGTAATCTAAAACTATAAGAGAGGGGTAATGCGGTGGGGAAACTGAATTTAGAAATCGAATAGCGTCTTCGCCGGAGGAGACAAACTTAACGCCATTGCTCCAACCAATTTCTCCAAAAGAAAGGTCCATAATAAACCGGTCGTCCTGATCATCATCAGCCAATAATATATATGGATTCTTTTTGGCCATAAATACACTTAATAATTTCGGTTTAATGCAGAAATTTAAAAAAGTTGAAGCCCTGACAAATCCAATTCACAACAAATCTTTATCCCAAGCTAAGTACAGGAAAATTGCTTTAAATACGTTCTCTATTGAAGATAAATTAATCGGGAACCTTTTCAAAATAACCAAAAAGCTATTTAAAAATTATAAGTGGAATTACTTAGTACAAGTACTAAAAATGAGTTTTAGCCAATTATTTTAAAAAACAATCACCGGTTTAGAGGAAGATCCTACTTGCACCACCTGAGCATTGATATCAAAAACCTCTTTTATTATTTGTGGTGAAACTGCATAAGGATCGGTTACTTCGTGAACGATTGCACCCTTTTTCATAAATAAAATACGACTCGCAAAAGACAAAGCAAGGTTTATATCGTGCAGCACGGCTATTACTGTAATGGATTGCTGCGTCAAAGATTTAGCAACCTGCAATAATTGATGTTGGTACCTAAGATCTAAATGAGAAACAGGCTCATCTAAAAAAAGTATTTTCTGCTCTCCATTTTTAGTGTTGCCTATTTGTGCCAGCACGCGGCTCATTTGCACTTTTTGGGCTTCGCCACCAGAAAGGCTGTTGTAATCCCGGTCGGCCAAATCTTCTACTTCCAGAGTGCGCATTGCCTCTATGCATATGGCC
>JBDSBL010000075.1:0-9988 GCA_039921625.1 Chitinophagaceae bacterium | reverse complement strand
CATATCTACTTCACCAGTGCGAAAGTACTTTGTAAGCAATGAACCGTAAACATCTATTGCCCAGACCTGTACGTTTGGATTCTTTTCTTTTAAATATTGTGCTGTACCGGTTACTGTGCCACCTGTTCCTGCAGTTACTATAAGATGTGTGATTTTTCCATCAGTCTGTTCCCATATTTCCGGACCGGTGGTTTCGTAATGCGCCAGTCGGTTTGCGAGGTTATCATATTGGTTAAAATGAAAAGAATTTGGAATCTCACTGGCCAACCTGGCGGCAATGGAATAATAACTTCTTGGATCCTCAGGCTCTACATTGGTAGGGCAAACAATTACCTCTGCGCCAAGGGCCCGAAGTATATCCGCTTTCTCTTTTGATTGTTTGTCTGTTGTTGCAAAAATGCATTTATACCCTTTTACAACCGCAGCAAGGGCAAGCCCCATACCCGTATTACCAGAAGTACACTCTATTATAGTACCTCCCGGCCTTATTTTTCCTTCCTTTTCGGCTACTTCCAGCATTTTTACGGCCATTCTATCTTTTATAGAATTACCTGGATTAAAATATTCCACCTTGGCCAGCACATCACACGGAATGTCCTTCGTTATTTTATTTAAACGGATCAGAGGTGTGTTCCCAATAGTTTCGAGTATGTTGTTTTTTACGTTCATTGCAAGCTTTTGATTTAAAGCGGCAAAGGTAAGATTATGTAGCCAGCGCAAAAAGAGAGGCTTCAATTAAGAAGCCCGTTTTGTATCGTTTTAAATAAAAGGAATCAATACTAAGGGCACTTCAAAAGGATTTTGTAAACCAGATTTCTACTTATAAATAATTAAATAAATCTTTTACAAACATTTCCTTACCAATTGCATTCAAAATATTTGGCTATTACATTTGCCGCACAAAACAAATAAATATGAAAAACAAACTTTTAGCGGTATCTCTTTTTGCAGCGGGTCTTATTACTTTATCTTCCTGCGACAAAATTGCAAATGAGCTGATGCGCCCCTTTGACGTTCCGGTCAGCACGCTTACCGTATCTATTCCTATTGTTGCTGCTATAAATGCAGAGGCAAATTTAGGTTCTGCCACAACCAGCTTTAACCTGGATAGTGCCATAAAAGCCAATACGGCCAACCTTTTCAGCATCAACGCTGTAAACTCTATTAAAATCAGTGCTATTGCGGTAACTCTTCAAAATACAGATGCAGCGAATAACCTTTCTAATTTTGAATCTGCACGTATTGCCTTTAACACCAATAAAAACACGACTCAGACAACAATTGGTTCAAAAGCTATTGTAGATAATAATTCTGCCTCCAATAGTTCCACAACTATAGACATTACTAATAGCCCGGAACTAAAAGAATATTTAAATGGAAGCGCTACTATGACGTATACATTATATGCAAAAGCACGCCGGATAACAACGCATTCAATGCCAGCCGTAATCAGCGTCACCTTGCACGTGGAGTAATATAAAAAAAGCTATAAGAGAAAAGAGGCCTTTGGGCCTCTTTTTATTTTTTCAATGTTTGTACTGCTTTGGCTACTACATCATCTTTCCTATTGAGTACCTCATAAAATCCTTCAGTTCTCCATTTAAAACGAGCGAGGTAAGCCTTTATCCAATTTTCAATACTTGCCCTTTCTTTTGCCGGTACTTTTTGAAGGTTAATGCTATCTTTCGCAGCATAGGCCACTAATTCCATCCAGGCCTGATCTGTATTTTTGTAATCGTTTGCAAAAAGAGCGGGTGATTTGTACGAATTAAAAATCGGAAGGTGATTTATATAATACTGATAGACAAAATTATTGAATCTTCCATCCAGGTAAAGCCGGGTAACACTTTGGGTATACATACCTGAATCTACCGGCACAAAGATATCCGGCATAATGCCGCCACCTCCATATACCGTGCGGCCACCTTTCGTTTTAAACGCTTTTTTCTTATCAAAATGAATAGAATCGGCAGTAAGCATTTCACCACTTTGGTACCGGTGGTATACTTCATCCATATATACTTTCTTACCTTGATCATAAGGACGCTGAATATTTCTTCCAATAGGAGTGTAGTAGCGTGCCACTGTCAATCGAAGCGCTGAACCGTCCTGCAGCTGGTACTGCTCCTGCACTAAACCTTTTCCAAACGTTCTTCTACCTATAATAGTAGCCCTATCCCAATCTTGCAGGGCGCCTGCTAAAATTTCGCTTGCCGAGGCCGACAATTCATCTACCAATACCATTAATTTACCTGTTTCAAATACACCATCCTTTCCTGCACGGTATTCCCGCTTGGGCGTATTGACGCCTTCCGTATAAACCACCAATTTATCTTCACTCAAAAATTCATCTGCAATAAAAACGGCCTGACTTACCAACCCGCCACCATTACCTCTAAGGTCAAGCACAAGGCTTTGCATTCCTTTTGCTTTCAACCCTTCCATAGCTTGCATAAATTCTTTGAATGTAGTTTCAGAAAATTTATTGATTCTAAGGTACCCTATAGAAGTATCTAAAATATAACTGGCATCTACCGAAGGAAGGGGAATTATTCCGCGGGTCACTTTTACCTCCTGAGTATTTCCGTTCCGCACAATGGTTAATTTTACTTTAGTACCTCCTTCTCCCCGTATCATTTTTCTAATCTTTTCGCTTGCCAGTGTTTTACTCACAATCAAAGAATCATCTACTTTTATGATACGGTCACCAATTAGCAAACCGGCTTTTTCACTTGGGCCATTTGGAATAACATATACTATATGTACCGTGTCTTTAAATATATTGAACTCAACCCCGATGCCTTCAAAATTTCCAACAATATCCTCATTGGCATCGCTAACCTTGGATGCCGGAATGTAAGCAGAATGTGGATCTAGGTGTCCCACCATATCTTCAAGCGCATCATTTTGCAAAGAATCCATTCCTATAGAATCAACATATTTATTTTTTATAAGGTCCATCGCCTCCTGGAGAGAAGATTTTTTATCCAGCTTAAAAAATCCTTGTGCACTTCCGGTTTGCTGGTTCAACTTAAAGCCAAAAAACATTCCTGAGATCATGATCAATGAAAACAAGAGCGGCAGCCAAACTTGAAATTTTTTATTCCTCATCGTCTACTATTACTTTGTAATTTGTTGCAAAATACTTGATTCCAGATAAGGATTATTTAGACTTTGTTATTTCAACAATACTTTAAGCCCATAATAAATGGAGGGAACTACACTTATAGCGGATAGCGGCAGTACCAAGGCAGAATGGATACTACTTCATAATGGCAGAAAGAAAACGTTGTTTACCCAAGGCCTGAGCCCTTACTTTTTGTCAACGGATCAAATAGCCACCATAGTACAGGAGGGTGTGCGGGAAAAAATAAAGAATCTCATTGTAAATAATCTTTTTTTTTATGGGACTGGCTGCGCCAATTCAGACAATGCAAAAATTGTAAAAAAAGCATTGAAAAAGGTCTTTCCGTCAAGCCACATTGAAGTGCAGACAGACCTCATGGCAGCGGCAAGAGGGGCTTGCGGGCATAATAAAGGACTGGCGTGTATATTAGGTACCGGTTCTAATTCCTGCTATTATAATGGAAAAAAAATAGTGCTCAATAGTCCGGGACTTGGGTATGTGTTGGGTGATGAAGGAAGTGGAGCTTACCTGGGTAAAAAAGTAATTCAATATTACTTGTACAATACTTTTGATGAAGAATTGAAAGGGAGGTTTGATGCAACATTCAATACTAATTCACTTGAAATTTTAGAGAATGTGTATAAAAGACCTTTGCCTAACCGGTACTTAGCTACTTTTGCCATTTTTTTAGTAGAGAACCGGGGTCATTATATGATTGAAAATATATTAGAAGATGGCCTCAATGATTTTTTCTTTAATCACCTATGTAAATACAGGGAAGTGTGGCAGATGCCGGTGAATTTTGTGGGCAGCATTGCGTTTGGTTTTAAAGATGTGTTGCAGGAGTTGTGCGAGTCATATCAATTTGAATTGGGCACCGTTTCAAAATCTCCCATCCAGGGGTTGGTAAAGTATCATCAAATTTGAGAATAATATTTCATGAGCGATTTTATAAGAATAACAGAGGAACCAAGCAAGTACCGGCATTTAGATAAAATGTCTGTAAAAGAATTGCTTATTGATATAAATAAGGAAGATAAAACGGTAGCAGACGCAGTAGAAAAAGCTATTCCGCAAATTGAAAAATTGGTAGCTGTTATTTCTGAAAAGTTAGTAGCAGGAGGTCGCCTTTTTTATATAGGTGCCGGTACCAGCGGCCGTTTGGCAGTGGTAGATGCTAGCGAATGCCCACCAACCTATGGTGTACCGCAAGGATTGGTAGTTGCTATAATTGCCGGTGGAGAGCAAGCCATTACTATGGCCGTAGAAAATGCAGAAGACAGTAAAACACAAGGTTGGGCAGATTTGCAAGATCATGATATTGATGATCAGGACGTAGTGATAGGCATTGCAGCAAGTGGCACGACTCCTTACGTAATAAGTGCATTGGAAAGTTGTAAACAACATGGTATAATAACGGGAAGTATCACTAATAATCCAGGATCTCCATTATCCAAAGCAGCCGATTTTCCTATAGAGGTGGAAGTAGGTCCTGAGTTTGTAACTGGTAGCACCCGGATGAAAAGTGGCACCTCACAAAAATTGGTTTTAAATATGATCTCTACTACCGTCATGATTCAAATGGGCCGGGTAGAAGACAACAAAATGGTGAACATGCAGCTTACCAATGAAAAACTGGTGGACCGCGGTACTAAAATGATAATGGAAAAATTGCGGTTAACGGAATACGAAGAAGCGAAAGAATTATTACTAAAATATGGCAGTGTGAAGAAAGCGGTGGATTATGCACAACATTGAACCATTTTATAATTGGCGGCATATTTATGTAAGTGAAGAGGACAAACAATCTCCTTTTTTCGAACGCCAGTATTCCGAGTTTGAATACTCTCAAACTGTTTACAATTATTACATACATCCGCAGTGGGATGAGTTTGGCAGCAAAACGCTTTACTTAAAAGTTTTAATGGCGGACTATAGTGAGAAATATGTAGTGATGGAGCTATTAGGAGAATGGAATGATGCTATAGAAAATGATATAATGACGCTGAAGCGGGATGTGATTGATTTGTTTGAAAAGGAAGGCATATTTAAATTTATTTTGATTGCTGAAAATGTATTGAACTTTCATAGTGGAGATAAAGATTATTATCAGGAATGGTTTGAAGAAGTGACAGATGAAGAAGGATGGATTGTATGCGTGAACATGCCCGAAGCAACCCAACATGATTTTAAAAAAGCAAAAATTAATTATTATATCGAATTAATGGAAATTGATAATTGGCGAACCTACAAGCCGTTCCATTTGTTTAAAAAAATTGATGAGGAGATAAGTAAACGGCTACCAACTTAGCAATAGTACTTTTTCTTTTTCAACCTTATTTTTCAACGTTCCCGATGTAACTTTGCGCTAAATTTTTTCACCCTTTTTGTCCTAAATATGAAATGGTCCCAATTTTTTACTTCTGCTGTTGGTAAGAAAATAGTAATGGCATTAACGGGTTTCTTTTTGATTAGTTTTTTAATTGTGCATGTCGGACTAAACTCTACCATTTTTTACGACCTCGTAGATCCAACTGATAATGGAGAAATGTTTAATAAAGCAGCCCATTTTATGGGATCAACTATTATCACCCGAATTTTAGAGATCGTTCTATTTATTGGTTTTATAATTCATATCATTCAAGGTTATGCTATAGAATTAAAGAACCGGCAAAAACGTTCTATTGATTATAAAGTAGGATTGGGAAACCGCGGAAGTACCTGGTATAGCAGGAGTATGGCCATTTTGGGCACTTTGATTTTTTTATATTTGATTTTACATATTGCTCAATTTTGGGTGCCTTCTCGCATTACTAAAGATTTGGCAGAGGTGCAATATTCACCATCGGGAGATCACATGCATAACCTCTTTTTAAAAATGTATGAAACCTTTCAGGTTCCTTGGATCGTACTATTATATATAGTAGGAGTTATCTCTTTAGGTTATCATTTAATGCATGGCTTTCAAAGTGCTTTTCGTTCAATGGGAGTGCACAATAGAAAATACATGAAAATGATAAAAGGCCTTGGCTATGGTTTTACATTATTGGTTTGCATCTTGTTTGCTCTCATGCCTATCAGTATGTATTTTAAATGGGTAAGTCCTTACAGTTGATTGAGTAAAATTTTGTATCGAAAAAGTTATTTCGAAATTGAGTAGCAACAGGTAATTATATATCAATTTCATTAATTACAAATTATCAAATTATACTATGCTTGATGCCAAAATACCATCTGGTGAGCTTGATAAAAAATGGGAAGATTATAAAGGCCATGTAAAGTTGGTCAATCCTTCCAACAAGCGAAGAATGGAAATAATTGTAATTGGTAGCGGTCTTGCTGGGGCTTCCGCTGCCGCCTCTCTTGGCGAGTTGGGCTACAAGGTCAAGGTATTCACATTTCACGATTCTCCACGCAGGGCACATTCCATAGCGGCACAAGGAGGAATAAATGCATCCAAAAATTATCAAAACGACGGTGACTCTGTATTTAGGCTTTTTTATGATACAGTAAAAGGTGGTGACTACCGAAGCCGCGAAGCAAATGTGCATCGGTTGGCTGAAGTAAGTGGAAATATTATTGATCAATGCGTAGCACAAGGAGTGCCTTTTGCCCGTGAATATGGTGGCTTGCTGAGCAATCGTTCTTTCGGTGGCACGCAAGTCCAAAGAACTTTTTATGCCGCAGGCCAAACGGGACAACAATTATTAATTGGGGCTTATCAAGCACTTGAGCGGCAGGTAGCTTTAGGCAATGTACACATGTACACGCGCCATGAAATGCTGGATGTAGTCAAGATTGATGGAAAGGCCAGAGGAATTATAGCCAGAAATTTAATCACTGGAGATTTAGAACGATATTTTGGCCATGCTGTTATTCTTTGCAGCGGTGGTTATGGCAATGTATTTTATCTCTCTACTAATGCTATGGGCTCCAATGCAACAGCCATTTGGAAGGCCCATAAAAAAGGTGCTTTTTTTGGAAATCCCTGCTTTACCCAAATACACCCAACCTGCATTCCGGTTAGTGGAGAACATCAGTCCAAACTAACACTCATGTCCGAATCGCTGCGCAATGACGGGCGAATTTGGGTACCGAAAAAGAGAGGCGATAACCGGTCACCAAAAGACATTCCGGAAGAAGAAAGAGATTATTATTTAGAGAGAAGATATCCTGCCTTTGGAAATTTAGTACCACGAGACGTGGCTTCAAGAGCAGCTAAAGAACGATGCGATGCAGGGTATGGTGTAGGCACTTCCAAGCAAGCTGTTTATTTAGATTATGCCTATGCCATACAGCGTTATGGAGGTATAGAAGCAAGCAAACATGGCTTGGGAGAAACGGATACAAACACATTGATCAAATTGGGAAGAGAGGTGGTAAAAGAGAAATACGGTAACCTGTTTGATATGTACCAAAAGATAACCGGAGAAGATCCCTACGAAGTGCCTATGCGTATCTATCCAGCGGTACATTATACCATGGGAGGGCTTTGGGTTGATTATGAGTTAATGACTACCGTTCCCGGTTTATATGCATTAGGTGAAGCCAACTTTAGTGATCATGGAGCCAACCGTTTAGGTGCTTCGGCACTCATGCAGGGTTTGGCAGATGGATACTTTGTAGTTCCTTATACTATTGGTAATTACCTATCGGATGAGATTTCGGTAAAACCAATACCTACAGACCACGAGGCATTTGTAACCGCAGAAAATAATGTAGCCAGCCGTATCAATGAGCTAATGAATATCAAGGGAAAGCAAAGTGTGGAAAGCATGCACAAACGGCTTGGTAAAATAATGTGGGACAAATGTGGTATGGCCCGAAATGCAAAAGGGTTAGAGGAAGCAATTACAGAAATACAAGCATTAAAAAAGGAATTTTGGAGCGATATACGCATTCCGGGTAGTATCAATGAATTTAATCCGGAATTAGATAAAGCGGGTAGAGTGGCAGATTTTATAGAATTAGGAGAGTTGATGTGTAAAGATGCATTGCAAAGAAGTGAAAGTTGCGGCGGCCATTTTAGAGAAGAAAGCCAGACGGATGAAGGGGAAGCACTTCGGAATGACGATGATTTTATGTATGTATCAGCTTGGGAATACATCAACAATCACGAGTGGAATTTGAATAAAGAAGTATTGGAATATGACGTGGTAAAACCAACCCAAAGAAGTTATAAATAGATGAAAGTAAGTGCTTTTACTTTTATCAGAAATGCAGTTATGTACGATTATCCGGCTGTAGAATCAATAACCTCTATATTACCCATTGTTGATGAATTCATTGTAAGCATAGGTAATTCGGAAGATGAAACGGAAGCACTGATCAAAAGTATTTGTTCGCATAAAATAAAAATAGTTCCTTCTGTATGGGATGAACAATTAAGGGAAGGAGGACAGGTGCTGGCAGTAGAAACAAATAAAGCGTTGGATGCTACTGCGGCTGACTCTGATTGGCTCTTTTACATACAGGCAGATGAAGTAGTGCATGAAAAGTATTTACCCTACATTAAAAATGCTATGGTAAAGTACAAGGATGATCAACGGGTGGAAGGATTGCTTTTTAAGTTCATTCATTTTTACGGAAGTTATCATTATATAGCTGATGGCAGAAAATGGTACAGTCATGAAGTAAGAATTATACGCAACAATAAAAACATTAGAAGTTATAAGGATGCGCAAGGTTTTCGGTTAAATGATAGAAAGCTTCATGTGAAAAAGATTGATGCGGCAATCTATCATTATGGCTGGGTAAAAAACCCGGTGCACATGCAAAAAAAGAGAAAAGAAAACGCTCGGTTTTGGATAGATGAGCAAGGCGAAAAACAATGGTATGAGCAAATAAAAACAGAGGGAGAAGAATTTGATTATTCAAAAATTGATTCCCTAAGTTTATTTGAACAGCAACATCCGGAGGTGATGAAAAAAAGGGTGGCAAACGAAGACTGGACATTTGAACACAATATCAAAAGAAAGAATTTTAAAAATTTTAAATATCGTTTTTTATATATCCTGGATAAAAAATTTGGCTTACGGCCATTTGAGTATAGGAATTATAAAACAGTATAGCTTAAATAAGAATATTTATCATGGAACATTATAACATGAACCTCACCTTAAAAGTGTGGAAACAGCAAAACAGGAAAAGCGAAGGCAAGTTTGAAACATACGAAGTAAATGATATTTCGTCGGAGATGTCTTTTCTGGAAATGTTTGATGTATTGAATGAACGCCTGATTTTGGAAGGTAAGGATCCGATTGCTTTTGATCATGATTGCCGCGAAGGAATCTGCGGATCTTGCTCCATGAATATCAACGGCCGGCCGCATGGTCCGTGGCACGCTACCACCACTTGCCAGCTGCACATGAGGGCTTATAAAGATGGAGATACAATTGTGGTGGAACCTTGGAGAGCCAATGCCTTTCCGGTGGTAAAGGACCTTGTAGTGGACCGTTCTTCTTTCGATCGTATTATTCAATCAGGAGGTTTTATTTCCATCAATACGGGAAATGCGGTTGACGGCAATTCTTTACCGGTAGATAAAGACAAAGCGGATGCTGCTTTTGGTGCAGCTAGTTGCATTGGTTGTGGGGCATGCGTGGCTGCATGTAAAAATGCTTCAGCTTCTCTTTTTACAGCAGCAAAAATTGCTCACCTCGCTCTGCTACCGCAAGGTGGCCCCGAAAGAAATAACAGGGTGCTCAGTATGGTTGCTCAAATGGATAAAGAAGGTTTTGGAAGCTGCACCTTTACCGGAGCCTGTGAGGCAGTATGCCCTAAAGAGATTTCAATTACCAATATTTCCCGGATGAATAAAGAATATTTAGCCGCCGGTCTTTCCAGCGATAAATAATTAAA
>JBDSBL010000074.1:0-3910 GCA_039921625.1 Chitinophagaceae bacterium | reverse complement strand
AGCACTATTGTATTGTGCAGCGGAGAAAAGGCTAAAAAAAAATAGGGGTAATACGGACAAGAAATACTTCTTCATAGGGCTGCAATTTAAGATAAAAAGATCATCCCTCTGCCCGTGAGAAAGGGCTGCGGTAAAACAATATGTTTTTATCAATATTGGATCTTTGTTTCAGCTTCTTCTATTTTTATTAGTACAAACAAAAAAAAACGGTGATTTCATTTTCCCACTAAAAGGAAAAATAAAACCACCGCTTTCAACCTAATTTTTAAAAATTCAGTTTCTTATCAATAAGCCCTAAGCTTACCATTAGAAAATATGCGTTACCAAATTCTAATCCTTTGCGCTTCCTGTTGATACATTTTATCACCGGGTTTTACATCAAAAGCTGCATACCAGGTATCCATATTTTCAAGAGGTCCGTTGGCCCTGGCCATGCCCGGAGAGTGCGGATCGGTAAGAATTAATTGTGCCTGTGTTTCCGGCAAAGTATTGCTGCGCCATATTTGCGCCCAGCTTAAAAAGAAGCGTTGCGTAGGAGTAAATCCATCTATTTTTTTGCCTTCCTTATATTGTTTGGTATGTGTAAAGGCTTCGTAGGCAATGTTCAATCCTCCTAAGTCGGCTAAATTTTCTCCAAGAGTTAGCCGGCCATTTACATGTACCGTATCCAATACAGTGAAGCTGTTGTATTGGTTCACCACCTTTTGTGTTCTTAATTTAAATTTGTCGTTGTCATCTTTTGTCCACCAATTTGCCAGATTTCCATTAGCGGCATATTGGCTTCCGTTGTCGTCAAAGCCATGTGTCATTTCGTGCCCTATCACCGCACCAATGCCACCATAGTTCACCGCATCATCAGCACCAAAATCAAAAAACGGAAATTGTAAAATACCTGCGGGAAAAGCAATCTCATTATTACTTGGGTTGTAATAGGCATTGATGGTAGGAGGTGTCATTCCCCACCGGGTTTTATCTACCGGCTTGCCCCAGCGGCTGATCATATCATTATAGCTCCACTGGCTGGCCCGCTTAATATTTCCTAAAAAGTCTCCCCTATTAATGGTGATGGAACTATAGTCTTTCCATTGGTCAGGATAAGCAATTTTTTTGGTGAAGGCGTTCAATTTTTCCATTGCCTTCATCTTGGTATCGTCACTCATCCAATCCAGGTTTTTAATGCGGGAGGTAAAGGTTTGTTGCAGGTTGTTTACCAGGTCCAGCATACGGGCCTTTGCCTCTGGCTTAAAATATTTATCTACATACAATTCTCCTAAAAGATCACCCAACTGATTATCAATAATGCCACTTACAAATTGCCAGCGGGGAGTCTGTTCTTTTTGTCCCGTAAGCACTTGCGTCATAGCAAAACTTTGCTTTACAAATGGAGAACTCAAGTAAGGTGCGGCACTATTTAACACCTGCCATTTTAAATAAGTTTTCCAATCTTGCAGCGGTACCGCCGTTAACAGCACATCAACAATTTTAAAAAAAGAAGGGTTGTTGACCACGATACTATCTGCACCGGTAAGCTTAAACTTTTGCAACATATTGCTCCAGTTGATGGAAGGCGTAGTAGCCGTAAAATCCGCCACCGAATACTTGTTGTATGTTTTATACGGATCTCGCATTTCGGTACGGCTCATTTGGGCTTTTGCCAGCGCGGTTTCAATACGCAACACCGCATCAGCATGCATTTGCGCTGCCTCTGCATTATCTCCAATCAGCGAAAACATTTTTATTAAATGTTGATGAAATGCTTTTCTTATAGTGGTACTGCGCGAGTCGTCTTTTAAATAATAATCACGGTCGGGCAAGGAAGTGCCGCCTTGGGATAATTGAGGAATGTACTTCGTTACATCTTTCCGGTCTTGCGCCAGAAAAAAACCAAATAAGGCACCGGATGTTCCCTGAGTACGTTCAAATGCCAATTCGGAAAGGAACCCTTCTATATTATTGATGGCATCTATGCGTTGCAGATCGGGCTGTATGGGTTGGTAGCCCAATAGATCAATAGCCGCACTGTCTGTACCGCTCAAATAAAAATCACCAATTTTTTGCAGGCGCAAATCACCTGATTTTTTGGTGGCATTGGTTAACAATGACTGCATTCGTTTGCTGCTTTCTTCGCGCAGCATATCAAAAGAACCCCACCGCGTTTTGGAGGAGGGCACTGGATTATTTCTTAACCAGTTTCCATTTGCATATAAATAAAAATTATCGCCCGGTTTTACGGAAAGGTCCATGTTGGCGCGGTCAATAAATTTTGGTTTTTTATCTCCGGGCGGAGTAAAAGAAAGCAAGGAACCAGCGATGGCTCCTATTGCCATTAGCTTTATGAAGTGGCTCATGATATAAAATTTAAGTATCCAAATTTACGAACGAAGGAGAAGGAAAAGTTTAGTGATACAGAATTCTTTTACTGTATGGCGATAAGATACTTTTGCAGGAACAAACAGAGATGAGAAATTATTTCCTATTATTTATCCTGATTTTAATATACAGTTGCACACCAACTAAAAGGATAGGCAAAACAGCGCAAAAAAATGTAATCAATAGCCCTGTTTTACAAAATGCACATATTGGTATTGCTATTTTTGAACCGGCCACAGGTAAATGGTGGTATCGTTATCAAGACGATAAATACTTTGTGCCGGCGAGCAATACCAAATTGGCAACCTGCTATGCGGCAATGAAGTATTTGGGAGATAGTCTTGCAGGGATGGATTACTTAGAAACCGATAGCGTTCTTTTTATAAGAGCCACTGCAGATCCTACTTTCCTGCACCGCGATTATAAGACGCAGCCAGCCTTTGCATTTTTAAAAAAACAAACTAAAAAATTGTGCTATGTATTTCCTAATCCTGATGTAGAAGCTTATGGTGATGGTTGGGCGTGGAATGACTATAATGAAGGGTATATGGCTGAAAGATCGGAATTGCCTATATACGGTAATGTCATAGAATACAAGCTCCAAAAAAATAATAAAAGTTATATACTGAACGGAGATATTCCCTTTTTTAAATATGCTTTAAATTCTTTGGTTGATTCCTTATCGCCGCATATTCAAATCACGAGGATACGATACGAAAACACTTTTTATGTGCAGCCGGCGAAAGGAAATTTTTCTACTGTTCAAATTCCTTTTCGTACCTATCAAAACCAAAGACTTTTAGAAGATACTTTAAAAAAAGCGTGGCTTGATAAGGTGTCGCCACCGATCAATGCAAAATTTAATTCTATTTATTCCCAACCTACCGACTCCCTTCTAAAACCAATGATGCACCGCTCTGATAATTTTTTTGCGGAACAAAGTTTACTCATGGTGAGTAATAGCCGACTGGGGTATATGAGTGATGCCAAAATTATTGACAACCTGTTACAAACGGATTTTAAAGACCTGCCTCAAAAGCCTCGCTGGGTAGATGGCTCCGGGCTTAGCCGGTATAATTTATTTAGTCCGCAAGACTTTGTTACCATCCTGAATAAAATGAAAAGTGAATTTGGCATGGAGCGCATAAAAATCATTTTAGCAACCGGCAATAACGGCACACTCACCAACTATTACAAAGCGGACAGCACTTATATTTTTGCAAAAACAGGAACCCTTTCCGGCGTGGTGGCTATCAGTGGATTTTTATATACCAAACAAAATAAGCTGCTCCTATTTTCAGTGCTTGTCAATAATCACAACGCAGCGGCAACAGAAGTTAGAAGAACTATTGAAAAATTTATTGAAGCAATTCGCAACCAATATTAAGGAGTGAACTTGAAGTTCCATTTCTTTATCGCCCAAACATTTTTTCCAATCCATCTTTTTTAAATTCCAAATAAACAGGCCGCCCGGAAGGGGTGGTATTGGATTGCACACAGTTAAAAAGGTCTGTTATCAAACCATGCATTTCTTTTTCGG